>DASYWD010000138.1 GCA_035936415.1 Longimicrobiaceae bacterium | reverse complement strand
GCGTCCGCGTGCTCGCGCCGGGCGGGCGCATCGTGGTGGAGGGGGCGCCGGACGGGGCCGCCGACGCGCTCGCGGGGGAGGGGCTGAAGGTGCTCCTCGACCAGGAGGGGTGGGTGGTCGCGGAGCGGCCGGGCGGTCCGGCGGCGGCCCCTCGGGGCGGGCGCTAGGGGACAGCCGGCCACGTTGCGTGGCCCCGCCCCCGCCCGTAACTTGGTCCGCTGGCGCACGGCGCCCCCGTCCATCGAAATCCCGTCTACAGAGCAACATGTCCTGGTGGCGCAACCTGATCCCCGGCGGGACCGACCCCGATTCCAGGGGCCCGGACTACTACGACGAGGGGATCAACCTGCTCCGGGAAGAAAAGTACCACGAGGCGCTGACCTCGTTTCGGCTCGCTCTGCGCGAAAGCCCCAACGACACCGACGTGCTGCAGCAGATCGCGGTGACGTACACCCACATCGGGATGGCCGACGAGGCGGTGCGGACCTACCGGCGCGTCCTGGAGCTGAAGCCGCACGCCTCCGGGGCGCACTACGGGCTGGCCTTCCTGCAGCTGCAGCGCGGCCAGCCGGACGAGGCCGTGGCGCACCTGCGCGCATTCCTGGCGCGGCCGCCGCGGGTGGCCGGGGCCGAGCGCCACGTGGCGCACGCCCGCTTCACCCTGGCGGAGCTGACCGGCGAGGGCGAGGCCCTGGCCGAGATGCCCCGCGACGAGCCCTGAGCCGGCGCGCGGGACGGAGCCGCATGCAGAACGCCCCGGACGCACCCGGTGTTTCGCTCGTGCTCACCACCGCGCCGGACGCCGCCGCCGCCGAGCGGATCGTCCGGGCGCTGGTGGAGGAGCGCCTGATCGCCTGCGGGAACCTGGTGCCCGGGGTGGCATCGCTTTTCCGGTGGAGGGGTGAGATCAACAGGGACGAAGAGGTGCTGGTGCTCATGAAGGCGCGCACGCAGGCGCTCGACCGCCTGTTCGCGCGCGTCGCGGAGCTGCACCCGTACGAGGTGCCCGAGCTGTTGAGCTTTCCGGTCGGAAGGGGGTCGCCCGCCTACTGCGGGTGGGTCGTGGAGGAAACCGCCGAGGTGGGTGAATGATCGGACGCAGCACGGAGCAGGACACGCCCGGGGACGCGGGCGGCACCGGGGTCCGCGACCGGGGACCGGGCGCCCCAGGGAGCGACGAGAGCGCCTCCCCCGACGGCGCGGCGCCCTCGCCGTACGCCGCCGCGGAGGCGCTGATGGAGCAGGGGAGCTACGCCCGGGCCGCCGAGGCGTACGCGGCGCTCCTCGCCACCTCGCCGGACGACGTGCGCGCGCTCCTGGGGGCGGGCTCCGCGCTGACGGCGCTCAGCCGCTACGACGCCGCGGAGAAGGAGCTGCGCCGCGCCCTACGGCTGGCGCCGGACCTCGCGGAGGTGCACCACCAGCTCGGCCTCGTCCTCTTCAAGCGCGGCGTCTACCCGGGCGCGGCCACGGAGCTGCGGCGCGCGGTGGAGATGGACCCGTCGTGCGGCGCGGCCTACCTGGTGCTGGGCGAAGCGCTCAACCAGATGGCCGAGTCGGACCAGGCCATCGAGGCGCTGGAGAACGCCACCCGCATCCTCCCGGAGAACGCCCGCGCGTACTACGCCATGGGGATCGCCTACGACCGCAAGGGGAAGCCCGAGCGGGCGGCGGAGATGTACCGGATGTCGCGCGAGGTCGCGGCGCGGTGATCCGCGTCCGCGGGGAGTGGGTCCGGTCGCCGGCCCGGGTCGAGGAGATCCGGGCCGGCGTCGTTCGGGGCACCGGGTGTGCAGGGCCGGGCGGGAGCGGGGCCGCTCCCGCCCGGCCCGCGCCGCCCTCCCTCGACCACGGCTCGCACATGACCGCTCCTGATCCCGCCGGGCTCGAAGCCGACCTGGACCTCGCCCTCCGTGCCTCGCGGGCGGCGGGGGCGGAGGTGATGCGCTTCTTCCGCGGCGGGGGCGAGGTCAGCTACAAGAGCCCGGACCAGCCTGTCACGGAGGCGGACCTCGCCGCGGACCGGCTTCTCCGGGAGGTGCTGCTCCGGGCGCGGCCCGGGTACGGGTGGCTCTCGGAAGAAACGGCGGACTCGCCGGAGCGCCTGGGCCGCGCGCGCGTGTGGGTGGTGGACCCCATCGACGGCACTCGCTCCTTCGTGAACGGGTGGGCGGAGTTCGCGGTCAGCGTCGGGCTGGTGGAGCAGGGCCGGGTCGTCCTTGGGGTGGTGTACAACCCGGCGGCGGAGGCGCTGTACCACGCCGCGGCCGGGGGCGGCGCGTTCCGGAACGGCGCCGGGATCCGCGTCGCGGCTCCGGTCGGGGAGCGTCTCCCGGTCGCGCTCGCCTCGCGGTCCGACATCCGCCGGGGGGAGTTCGAGTCGCTCGCCGACGTGTGGGAGGTGCGGCCGTTCGGGAGCACCACCTGCAAGATGGTGAGGGTGGCCGACGGCACGGCGGACGTCTTCCTGTCCCGCGGACCCAAGAGCGAGTGGGACGTCTGCGCGGCGGACCTGATCGTACGTGAAGCCGGCGGGAGGGTGACGGACCTGGCGGGGGAGCCGTTCCGCTACAACCGCCCGGACCCCGCCGTGCGCGGGGTGGCCGTCACCGGGAGCGTTTCCCACCAGGAAGTGCTGTCCCGGGCGGCCGCGCTCCCCCCCCGGTGACCCCCGCGCTCGGCCTGTCGCCAAGTTGATCCGTCCGGGAGCCGGCATTATCTTTCAGGCTTTCCGGTTTCCGAATCCAAACCGCGAGACGCACGGAGGTGCCCGATGGCCGGGCATAGCAAGTGGAAGCAGATCAAGCACAAGAAGGCGCTCACCGACAGCCGGCGGGCCGCCAACTGGACCAAGATCATCCGTGAGATCACGGTGGCGGCCAGGGCGGGCGGCGGTGACCCGGCCGGCAACCCGCGCCTGCGCCTGGCCATCGACACCGCCCGCGGCGCCAACATGCCGAACGACAACATCGAGCGCGCCATCAAGAAGGGCACGGGCGAGCTCGAGGGCGTCGACTACGAGGAGATCACCTACGAGGCGTACGGCCCGGCCGGCGTGGCGATCATGATCGAGTCGCTCACGGACAACGGGAACCGCACGGTCGCCGACATCCGGCGGTGGCTCTCCCGCAACGGCGGCAACCTGGGGACCACCGGCTCCGTCGCCTGGATGTTCGACCGGCGCGGCCAGATCAGCATCGACGCGGAGAAGCACACCGAGATGCAGGTGATGGAGGCGGCGATGGAGGGCGGCGCCCTCGACATCGCGGTGGAGGAGGGCGGGTACACCGTCTTCACGGAGGTCGCCGACTTCAACGCCGTGCAGGAGGCGCTCCGCGAGCGGGGGATCGAGTGGGAGGAGGCCGAGCTGGCGATGATCCCCAAGACCGAGGTGCGCGTGGAAGGCGCCGACGCCGCCCAGCTCGTGAAGCTGCTGGAGCTGCTGGAGGAGCTGGACGACGTGCAGAAGGTGTACACCAACGCCGACATCGACGAGGAGTCGCTGGCCGCCGTCTCCTGAGGCCGCCGCCGCTCCCGCCCACGAGCCCCTCCCCAGCCTCCGGGGGAGGGGTTACGTTTATGCCGAGCCCGCGGCCCGTTCCACACCCCCGACGCCGCTCTCACGACCGGATGGTTCTCGCTGCAGACGCGCCGGCCTCCGGCGCCCGCTCTCCCTCCAATCCCGCGCGCGACGTGATCGTACTTGGGGTGGACCCCGGCACCGCAGTCACCGGCTACGGAGTGGTCGCGCGCGACCACTCCGGCACGGTGACGCTGCGCGAGTGCGGCGTGATCCGCACGGCGGCCCGCGCGTCGCTCCCGGAGCGCCTGCGCGACATCTACGAGGGGGTGGTGGAGGTCATGGAGCGGCACTCCCCCGACGCCGTCGCGGTGGAAGGGGTCTTCTACGGCAAGAACCCGCGGACCGCGGTGGTGCTCGGGCACGCGCGGGGGGCCATCCTCCTGGCCGCGGCGCTCCGCCAGCTCGACGTGGCGGAGTATCCCCCCGCCGAGGTGAAGAGCGCCGTCGTGGGGACGGGGCGCGCCACCAAGGACCAGGTGGGGTTCATGGTCGCGAAGCTGCTCAGGCTCCGCGAAGCGCCGAAGCCGGCGGACGCGGCCGACGGCGTGGCGGTGGCGCTCTGCCACTGCTTCCGCGGCGTCGGCGCCGCGGCCCGGCCGCCGATGCGCTTCTCGCTGCGCATGCTGGCCGAAGCGAAGGGGGCGCTGTGATCTCGCGGATCCGTGGGACCCTGCTCGCGCGGGAGCTGAACCGCGCCGAGGTGATGACGCCCGGCGGCGTCGCCTACGACGTGGAGATCCCCAGCACGGTCTACGAGCGCCTCCCCCGGCCGGGCGAGGAGGTGGAGCTGCGCACGCTGCAGGTGGTCCGCGAGGACGCGGTGCTCCTCTTCGGCTTCCTGGACGACAACGAGCGCACGCTCTTCGCGCGGCTCATCTCCGCCACGGGCGTGGGGCCGCGCCTGGCGCTGGCGCTCCTTTCGGCGCTCCCGGGGGCGGCGCTGGTGCGCGCCATCCGCGACCGGAACCTGGCCGTGCTCACCGGAGTCAGCGGGGTGGGGAAGAAGACGGCGGAGCGGCTGTCGGTGGAGCTGGCGGGGAAGCTCGACGACCTGGCCTTCGCCTCGTCCGGGCTGGCGCAGCAGGCGCCGGGCGTGGAGGAGGCGCTCCGCGCGCTGGTGGTGCTGGGGCTCAACCCGCTGGAGGCGGAGACCGCGGTGCGCGGCGTGATCCAGGAGCAGGGCCCCCTCCCCGCGCAGGAGCTGATCCGGGCCGCCCTGGCGCGTCCACGATAGGCGGTTTCGGCGGACCGCTTTTCGCGCGCCGGTGTACCAGCGGAGTCCGAAGAAAACCCGTATACACCCGGAGCGGCAGTCGCCATGTCCAATCCCCAGCGGTCCGAGATCACCACTCCCCAGGCCATCGCCGAGGAGGAGAGCACCGAGCTGAGCCTGCGCCCGCAGCGGCTCGCGGAGTTCATCGGCCAGCCCAAGGTCAAGGAGTCCCTGAAGATCGCCGTGGACGCGGCGGTCAGCCGGCGGGAGCCCCTGGACCACGTGCTCCTCTTCGGCCCTCCCGGGCTGGGGAAGACCACGCTCGCCATGCTCCTGGCGCGGGAGATGGGGGTGAACATCAAGATCACCGCCGGCCCGGTGCTGGAGAAGCCGAGCGACCTGGTGCGGGAGCTGACCTCCCTGCGCGAGGGCGACGTCCTCTTCATCGACGAGATCCACCGGATGCGCCCCAACATCGAGGAGTTCCTGTATCCGGCGATGGAGGACTGCCGCATCGACGTGCGCCTTTCCGACGGGCCGCACGCGCAGATGATCTCAATGCCGGTGGAGCGCTTCACGCTGATCGGCGCCACCACCCGCTACGGCCTGCTCACCCCGCCCATGCGGGCGCGCTTCGGGATCATCCAGCGCCTGCACTACTACCCCGTCGACCAGCTCGCCTTCATCGTGGCCCGCACCTCCGAGGTGCTGGGGGTGAAGTGCACGACAGAGGGCGCGGAGGAGATCGCCAAGCGCTCGCGCGGCACCCCCCGCGTGGCGAACCGGCTCATGCGCCGCGTCCGCGACTACGCCGAGGTGCGCGCCAACGGCGTGATCGACGCCCAGGTGGCCGACGCCGCGCTGCAGATGCTGGACGTGGACGAGTACGGGCTGGACGAGATGGACGCCCGCATCCTCCGCTCGCTGATCGAGCAGTTCGATGGCGGGCCCGTGGGGCTCAACACGCTGGCGGTCGCCATCGGCGAGGACCCGGGAACCCTGGAGGAGGTGTACGAGCCCTTCCTGATCCAGAACGGCTTCCTGATGCGCACTCCCCGCGGGCGCGTCGCCACGGCGCTGGCGTACCGCCGCTTCGGCTACGCCCCGCCGATCTCGGGGGAGCAGCCCGGCGAGAAGGGCCCGCAGGCCAGCCTGTTCGAGGCGTGAGCCACCCTCCGCTCCGCACCTCGGACTTCGACTTCCACCTCCCCCCGGAGCAGGTCGCCCAGGCGCCCTCCGAGCGGCGGGACCGGAGCCGCCTCCTGGTGGTGGACCGGGCCTCGGGGGAGCTCTCGCACCGCCACTTCGCCGACCTGGCGGAGATGGTCCCGCCCGGGGACGCGCTGGTGCTCAACGAGACGCGCGTGTTCCCGGCGCGGCTGGTGGGCCGCCGGGAGAGCGGCGCCCCGGCGGAGGTCTTCCTGCTGCACCCCGCCCGCGAGGACCCCTTCCTCTGGACCGCCCTGGTGCGACCGGGCGCGAAGCTGAAGCCGGGACGCCGCGTCGAGGTGGGCCCGGAGCTGGAGGTGGAGGTGGTGGAGTCCACCCCCTCCGGCGAGCGCGTCGTCCGGCTGCACACCCCGCTCCCTCCCGACGAGGCGCTGGAGCGCTACGGCCGGGTCCCGCTCCCGCCGTACGTGCACCGCGAGGCGGAGGAGCGCGACCGCGAGCGCTACCAGACCGTGTACGCCCGCGAGCGCGGCTCGGTGGCCGCGCCCACCGCTGGGCTGCACTTCACCCCGGAGCTGCTGGCGCGCCTGGAGGAGCGGGGCGTCCGCATCGTCCGGCTGGTGCTCCACGTGGGCGTGGGCACCTTCCGCCCGGTGGAGGCCGAGGACCCCGCCGAGCACGCCATGCACTCCGAGTGGTACCGGGTCTCCCCAGAGGCCGCGGCCGCGGTGAACGAGACGCGCGCCGCGGGGGGAAAGGTGTGGGCGGTGGGGACCACCAGCGTCCGCACGCTGGAGAGCGCGGCGGACGAGGCGGGGACGGTCCGCGCGGGCGAGGGGTGGACGAGCATCTTCATCCGCCCGCCCTACCGCTTCCGCACGGTGGACCGCCTGGTGACCAACTTCCACCTCCCTCGCTCCACCCTGCTCATGCTCGTGTCCGCCTTCGCCGGGCACGAGCTGACCATGCGGGCGTACCGCGAGGCGGTGGAGCAGGGGTACCGCTTCTTCTCCTACGGCGACGCGATGGTGCTGGTCTGACGCTCGCCTCCACCTCGGTCACCTCTCCGCATGCGGAACTCCCCCACCCCCACCCCGCTCCTCCGTCCCGTGCCCGACGATACGGACGGCCTCCTCACGCGCGCAGTGCAGCAGGTGCTCGACACGCTTCACGAGCCCTTCCTGGTTCTGGACGGGGAGTGCCGCGTGGTCGCGGCGAGCACCCCGTTCTACCTGGAGTTCGGGCTTCCCACCGATGCCGTGCTGGGGTGCTCCCTCTTCGGCCTGGGAGACGGTGACTGGGAGATTCCCGCCCTCCGCCTCCTGCTGGAGACCGTCGCCCCGGAGCAGGAGCTGGTGCAGGACTTCGAGGTGGAGCACACCTTTCGCGAGCTGGGCCGGAGGGTGCTGAGCCTGAACGTCCGCCCGCTGCGCGAGGCCGGGAACCGCATCGGGGCCCTGGTGTCCGTGCGCGACGTGACCTGGCGCCGCCGGCTCAGCCGCCAGGTGCGGCTCATCCTGCACTCCGCCGGGGAGGGGATCTTCGGGCTCGACCTGGAGGGGAGCCTCACCTTCGTCAACCCGGCCGCGGCGCGCACGCTGGGGTGCACGGAAGCCGAGCTGGTCGGGCGCCCCCACCACGAGGTGCTCCGGCCGCACCGCGAGGACGGGAGCCCGCTCCCGGGCCACGAGAGCGCCATCGACGCCACGCTCCGCGACGGTACGCCTCGCCGGGTCTCGGAGGAGCTGTTCCGCCGCAGCGACGGCGCGAGCTTCCCCGCCGACTACACCGTCACCCCGGCGGAGGAGGGAGGGCGGATCGTGGGAGCGGTGGTCACCTTCCGAGACGTCACCGCCCGCCGCGAGGCGGACGCCACCCTCCGCCGCGCCGAGTGGCTCGCCGGGATCGGCCAGACGACCCTCGCAATCCGGCACGAGATCAACAACCCCCTCACCTCCATGCTCGCGGACGCCGCGCTGCTGGAGATGGAGGGGAACTCCCCGGAAGAGGAGCGCGAAATGATCGCCTCCATCGTCCGCCAGGCGCGCCGCATCCGCGACGTGGTGCACCGCCTCGCGGAGCGGAAGGACTCGCCGTCGCTGCGGCAGGTGGGGTCCTCCCGGATGCTGGATCTTTCCGGGCCCATGGACGAAGGGCAGTAGCCGACGGCAGACGCCCTCCCGCGGGGCGTCTGCCGTTTCGCACTCCCGCACTTCCGCACTCCCCCGTCGGTCCCGCCTTGCCATATCTCCCGTATTCCCGCAAACTACGTGTCCTGGCACCGGTCGGAGCGGCGCGGAAGAGCGCGGCGCGTCCGGCGTGAACCGCGCGGGAGGACGACCTGTTCGAGTTTCGGATCGACGCGACGGAGGGGGCGGCTCGCAGCGGCACGCTCCAGCTTCCCCACGGCACGGTGCAGACGCCGGTCTTCATGCCGGTCGGGACGCAGGCCTCGGTGAAGACGCTGGTCCCGGAGGAGGTGGCGGCGCTGGGGGCGCAGATCATCCTCTCCAACACCTACCACCTGTACCTGCGGCCCGGCCACGACGTGGTGCGGGAGATGGGCGGCGTGGGCGCGTTCCAGGCCTGGCCGGGGCCGGTGCTGACCGACTCCGGCGGGTTCCAGGTGTTCTCGCTGGCGCACATGTCCCGGATCCGGGAGGAGGGGGTCACCTTCCAGAGCCACGTGGACGGCTCGAAGCACCTCTTCACCCCCGAGCGGGTGATGGAGATCGAGCGCGCGCTGGGCGCAGACGTCATCATGGCCTTCGACCAGTGCCCCCCGGGCCAGGCCGACCGCGCGCTGGCCACCGAGGCGTACGAGCGCACCCTCCGCTGGCTGGAGCGCTGCCGCACCCGCTTCGCGGAGCTGCAGGCGGAGGACACGGATGGACGGGTACAGACGCTCTTCCCGATCGTGCAGGGAGGGACTCACCCCGACCTGCGGATCGCATCGGCGCGCGCCACGCTGGAGATGGGTGACTGGAACGGGATCGCCATCGGCGGGCTCTCCGTGGGCGAGCCGAAGCCCACCATGCACGCCATGCTGGAGGCGCTGGAGCCGGAGCTCCCCGCCAGGCTCCCCCGGTACCTGATGGGCGTGGGCTACCCGGACGACCTGCTGGAGGGGATCGCCCGTGGGGTGGACATGTTCGACTGCGTGGCGCCCACCCGGAACGGGCGCAACGGCGCCGTGTGGATCGCGGGGGAGGGGCAGGTCAACATGAAGGGGGCGCGCTTCCGGACCGACCCGCGCCCGCTGGACCCGGACTGCGGCTGCTACACCTGCCGCAACTTCACGCGCGCGTACCTGCGCCACCTGCACGTCGCGGACGAGAAGACGGTGCTGCGCCTCTTCGCGCTGCACAATCTGCACTTCCTGGTCGCCCTCGCGGACCAGGCCCGGGAGGCCATCCGGGAGGGGCGCTTCCATTCCTGGAGCCGCGCCTGGCTGGAGCGGTTCCACGGCGGCCGCGCCGCGGCCGCGCGCGGCTGACGCGGACAACTTTCATCACGGACGGACACGTGGCCACGATTCTTCTACTGCAGGGCGGCGGCGGGGGCAGCATGGTGCTGATCGCGCAGATCGCCCTCTTCATCGGCATCTTCTACTTTCTCCTGATCCGGCCGCAGCGCGCCGAGCAGAAGCGCCACCGCGAGATGGTGGCGGCGCTCAAGCGCGGCGACCGGGTGGCGACGCTCGGCGGCCTCGTCGGCGAGATCGTCGCGCTGAACGAGGAGGTGCTCACCCTGCAGACCGGGCAGGCGCGCGTGGTGGTGGAGCGCGCCAAGGTCGCCCGCCTGATGACCCCGGGCACGGGCGCCGCTCCCACGGAGAAGTGATGTCGCTGCTCAAGATCGAGCTGCTGGGCTCCGAGGTTCTGCGCACCCCCGCCGTGGAGGTGGAGGAGATCGACGAGGAGCTGCTCCGCCTCATCGACGACATGTTCGAGACGATGTACCAGGCGGAGGGGGTGGGTCTCGCCGCGCCGCAGGTGGGGGTCTCCCGCAGGGTCCTGGTGGTGGACGTCCACGACGAGGAGGTGAAGCCCTTCGCGCTGATCAACCCGCGCGTGGTGGAGGCCAGCCCCGAGACGGAGAAGGGGGAGGAGGGGTGCCTCAGCATCCCCGGCCTCTCCGCGTTGGTGGAGCGTCCCGCGCACGTCGCGGTGGAGGGGCTGGACCGCGAGGGGAACAGGGTGCGCGTGGAGGGCGGTGGGCTGCTCGGCCGCTGCCTGCAGCACGAGATCGACCACCTGGAAGGGGTCCTCTTCATCGACCGCGTCTCGCCGCTCAAGCGGAAGATGCTCATCCAGAAGTGGAAGAAGCGGGGATGAGGGTGCTCTTCTGGGGGACGCCGGGGTTCGCCCTCCCCGCCTTCCGGGCGCTGGGGGAGGAGGGGCACGAGGTGGTGGGGGTGGTCACGCAGCCGGACCGGCCGGCGGGGCGGGGGCGGGGGATCGCCATGTCGCCGGTGAAGGAGGCCGCGCTGGAGGAGGGGATCCCCGTCCTGCAGCCGGAGCGCGCCCGCGGCCCGGAGTTCATGGAGGAGATCCGCGCCCTTCGGCCGGACGTCTCGGTGGTGGTGGCGTACGGGCAGATCCTCCGCCCGGAGGTGCTGGAGCTCCCGCCCCGCGGGTCCATCAACATCCACGCCTCGCTGCTCCCGGAGCTGCGCGGCGCCGCGCCGATCCAGTGGGCGGTGATCCGCGGCTTCGAGACCACCGGGGTCACGATCATGCGGATGGAGGCGGGGCTGGATTCCGGCCCGATGCTCTTCCGCCTGGAGGAGCCCATCCGCGCCGACGAGTCCGCCTCGGAGCTGGCGCTCCGGCTCTCGGAGATCGGGGCGGAGGCGCTGATCGAGACGCTCGCCCTCCTCCAGGCCGCCACGCTGGTGGAGGTGCCGCAGCAGCACGAGCTGGCGACGTATGCGCCCAAGCTGGACCGCGACACGGCGCGCCTGGACTGGAGCCGCTCTGCCACCGAGGCGGCGCGCTGGATCCGCGGCCTGGACGACGTCCCCGGTGCCTGGACCCCACAGGGCGACCGCGGCCCGCTCAAGCTCTACCGCCCGCGGGTCGAGCGCGCCTCCGGAGAGCCCGGAACGGTGCTGGACGCCGACCCGCAGGGGGGGATCCTGGTGGCCTGCGGCGAGGATGCCGTGCGCATCGCCGAGGTGCAGCCCGCCGGGAAGCGCCGGATGACGGCGGGCGAGTGGGTGCGGGGCCGGGGGATCGCGGCCGGCGACCGGCTTGGCTGAAGCGCCCCCCCGCCTCCACGCCGTCACGGACGACGGGGTCCTGGCTCGGCCGGACTTCGCCACCCGCGCACGGGAAGTGCTGGAGCGCGGTGGGGCCGATGTGGCGCTCCACCTCCGGGGCCCCAACGCGGGTGGGCGCCTGCTCCACGACCTCGCCGCCGAGCTCGTACCGGCCGCACGGGCGTCCGGGGCGCTCCTCCTGGTGAACGATCGGGTGGACGTGGCGCTCGCGGTTGGTGCGGATGGGGTCCAGCTCGGACGCCGGTCGCTCCTTCCCGGCGATGCGCGCCGCCTCCTCGGGGACCGGCCGCTCCTCGGGGTGTCGGTGGGCCCGGATGCCGGGAGGCGAGGCGGTGCCGTGGCCGGGGCTGACTTCGTCCTCGCCGGGAGCGTGTACGCCACGGCCACGCACCCGGGACGGACGGGGATGGGGCCGGGGCGCCTGGCCGAGCTGGCGGTGCTCGGGCTCCCGCTGGTGGCGATCGGCGGAGTCACCCCCGAGCGCGTCGGCGAGCTGCGCGCCGCGGGTGCGCACGGCGCCGCGGCGATCCGCGCCGTGTGGGACGCGGACGATCCCGCGGAGGCGGTTTCGCGTTTCCTGGAGGCATTCGATCATGCAGACGACTGAGACGGGGCAGGTTTCCGTTCGGCTGAACGGCGAGGCGCGCGAGGTTTCGGCGGGGCTCTCCGTCGAGCAGCTCCTGCTGTACCTGGATCTGCATCCGCGTCTTGTCGTCGTCGAGCACAACGGCGAGATCCTGCGGCGCGACGGGTACGAGGAGGCGCCGGTTCGCGAGGGTGACAACCTGGAGTTGGTGCACTTCGTCGGCGGAGGCTGAGGGTCCTGCGCGGGGCGGTCGGGGGCGGGGGTAGTCTCCGGAAGAAGTGAACCCGAAGGGACTCGCTTGCGAGCACTCGCTTCGCTCAGACATCCACTTCTTCCTCCGACCACCCCCGCCCCCTCCCTGTCGGCGCCTCCGCATGGCACCGAACGACGGTTGCAGTGCTCCCCTCCCTCGCTTGCGGGGGAGGGGCCGGGGGAGGGGGGCTCTGCCGCCGACTCGCTCCGATGCCGATCGGACAAAAACCCCTCTCCCGCATGCGGGGGAGGGTGGCGAGCCTAAAGCGAGCCGGGTGGGGGCCGCCGCGCCCACACGGAGAACCGAGACATACACGATAGCGACATGGCAACAGTGGCACCGGAGACGCGGGCCTGGGACACGCCCCTGGTGATCGCCGGGCGGGAGATGCGCTCCCGCCTGATGGTGGGCACCGGGAAGTACCGCACCAACGCGGAGATGGTGGAGGCCATCGAGGCGTCGGGGGCGGAGGTGGTCACCGTCGCCGTGCGGCGCGTGGACCTGGACCGCACCAAGGACGAGGGGGTCCTGTACCACCTGGATCCGCAGCGCTTCCTCCTTCTCCCGAACACCGCGGGGTGCTACACCGCGGAGGACGCGGTCCGGTACTCGCGCCTGGCGCGCGCGGCCGGGTTCACCGACTGGGTCAAGCTGGAGGTCATCGGCGACCAGGAGACGCTCCTCCCCGACGCGGAAGCGACGCTCCGTGCGGCGAAGGAGCTGGTGGCGGACGGGTTCACCGTGCTCGCCTACACCAACGACGACCTGATCACCGCCCTCCGGCTGGAGGACGCGGGGTGCGCGGCGGTCATGCCGCTCGCCTCGCCCATCGGGAGCGGGCTGGGGCTGGTGAACCCCTACAACGTCCGCACCATCAAGTCGCGCCTCTCCGTCCCCGTCATCGTGGACGCCGGGGTGGGGACCGCGTCCGACGCGGCGGTCACCATGGAGCAGGGGGTGGACGGGATCCTGATGAACACCGCGCTCGCGGAGGCCGAGGAGCCGGTGCTCATGGCGCGGGCGATGCGCCTGGCGACCGAGGCGGGGCGGCTGGCGTACGTCGCCGGCCGGATGCCGCGGCGGGAGCGCGCCGTGCCGTCCAGCCCCCGGAAAGGGATGCTGGACTGACGCCCGCCGGACGCATGGCGCCGAAGGTCACGCCTCCGCGCCTGGCGGCGCTGGAGGTCCTCCGCCGGGTGCGCGAGGGGGACCTCGCCGACCGCGCGCTGGACCGCGCCGTCGGCGCGCTGGACGAGCGGGACCGCGCCTGGACGCAGGAACTGGTGTACGGTACCTTTCGCCTCCGCGGCCGGCTGGACTGGATGCTGGAGGAGCTGGTGCGCGGCGGGACGGCGTCGCTTTCCGCGGACGTGCTCGACGTGCTCCGGCTCGGGGCGTACCAGCTCCTTGAGATGGGGAGCGTCCCGCACTACGCCGCGGTGTCGCAGTCGGTGGAGCTGGCGCGCGCGGCGGGGGAGGGGAGGGCGTCCGGGCTGGTGAACGGGGTCCTGCAGGCGCTCCGGCGGCGCGGAAGCGAGGTGCGCTTCCCGGACCGCGCCGCGGACCCCGTGGGCTGGCTCGCCGCCTGGCACTCGCACCCGCGCTGGCTGGTGGAGCGGTGGGTGCGCGCGTGGGGCGTGGACGCCGCCGAGGCGCTGCTGGAGGCGAACAACCGCCGCCCCGAGCTGTACCTGCGCCCCGTCGGCATCTCGCGCGACGATGCCCGGGGGCGGCTGGAGCAGGCGGGGATCGCGAGCGAGGCGGTGCCCTTCTCGCCGGATTCGCTGCGGGTGCTCCCTCCAGCAGGCGCGCAGGAGGCGTTGGCCGCGGTGCCCGCGGTGGTGCAGGATCCGGCGGCGGCGCTGGTGGTGCGCTACGCGGCGGTGCCCGAGGGGGCCACCGTGCTGGACCTCTGCGCCGCGCCGGGGGGGAAGGCGCTCGGACTCGCGGAGCGGGCGGGCTTCGTCGCGGCGGCGGACCTTTCGTTCGGGCGGCTGCGGCGGGTGCGCGAGAACGCGGAGCGCGTCGGCGTCCCGGTGGGGTGCGTCGCGGCCGACGCGCGGGTCCCCCCGTTCCGGCCGGTCGACGCGGTGCTGATCGACGCGCCCTGCACGGGTACGGGCACCTTCCGCCGCCACCCCGACGGGCGGTGGCGGGTGCGCGAGGACGACCTCGCGGCGCTCGCGGCGCTGCAGCGGGAGATCCTCACCGCCGCGGCGGCGCTGGTCCGCCCGGGAGGGCTGCTGGTGTACTCCACCTGCTCGCTGGAGCCGGAGGAGAACGGGGTGCAGGTTGAGGGGTTCCTCGCCGCGCACCCGGAGTTCGTGCTCGACCCTCCCGCCGAGGCGGTCGGCGGCGAGCTGCTCGGCGCGGGCGGGGAGCTGTCGGTCCTCCCGCAGCGGACGGGCGTGGACGGGGCCTTCGCGGCCCGCATGCGGAGACGACCTTGAACGGACGCGGTCCAGAGCGGCCCTTCCTCGCCGCGGCGCGCTGGCGCCTCTTCTTCCGGGTGGTCGGGATCGGGCTGGGGACCTTCCTCCTGGGGTACCTACTCGCGACGGTGCTCGTCTTCCCCGGCTTCGGCCGCCAGGCGGTGGTGACCGTGCCGGACCTGCGCGGGCGGACGCTGTCCGCCGCGCGCGGCCTGGCCGACGACGCGGGGGTGGAGGTGGAGCGCGGCGCGAGCCTGCACCACCCCACCGTCCCCGAGGGCGCGGTGCTGGCGCAGAGCCCGCTCCCCGGCCAGGAGGTGACCCGCGGCGCGGCGGTGCGGGTGACGCTGAGCGCCGGGCGCGAGCGCCGGCCCGTCCCCGAGGTGGCCGACCTCACCGCCGCGCAGGCGGAGGCGCTTCTCACCCGGACGGGCTTCGCGGTGCGGGTGCGGCGGGTCCTCTCCGACCGGGCCGCGGGACGCGTCCTGGGGGTCACCCCCGCGCCGGGGACGCTGGTCCCCATTCCCGGAACCGTGGAGCTGTCGCTGAGCGCCGGGCCGCCCGAGGTGGTCGTTCCCGTCGTCGCCGTCCCGGACGTGGGCGGGCTCCCGGAAGCGCAGGCGCGCGAGGCGCTGCGCTCGGCGGGGCTGCGCGTCGGCGAGGTGGGCTACGCCCCCGGCTCCTCCGTGCCGCTGGGCGGCGTCGCCTCGCAGCAGCCCGCCGCGGGGGACAGCGTTCGCGCCGGGACCGCGGTGAACGTCACCATCTCGGGGAGCCCCCCCACGGGGAGCGTCCCCTCCGACACCGCCCAGGCGGAGCCCACCGAAGCCCCTCCGGGGACGTGAGCGAGGCCGGCGGCGACCCCGCCGCCCCCGGGCATGGCACCCGGGGGCGGCCGTGCGTGTAGGAGCGAGCATGCGTCGAAAGGATCGTCAGTGGTGGATCGTCGGGGGCGTCCTGCTCCTCCTCGCCGGGCTGATCGCGGCCGGGTGGACCGTGCGCGACCGCTTCCTCCCCGTGGAGGTGGGGACCGGGGCCCCGGCGTTCACCGCCCGGGACATGGAGGGGCGGCCCGTCTCGCTCCGCGACCTCCGCGGCGAGGTGGTGCTCCTCAACATCTGGGCGACGTGGTGCGCGCCCTGCCGCGAGGAGATGCCCTCCATGCAGCGGCTCCACGAGCGCCTGGGCGACAAGGGGCTGCGCATCGTGGCCGTCAGCATCGACGGGGCCACGGCCGCCGAGCGCGCTGCGGGGGACCCGCGGAAGCTCGTGGCGGACTTCGCCCGGGAGATGGGGCTCGACTTCACCCTCTGGATGGATCCCAGCGGGGAGATCCAGCGGGCCTACCGCACCACCGGCGTCCCCGAGTCGTTCCTGATCGACCGCGACGGGACCATCGTGAAGAAGGTGCTCGGCGCCACCGAGTGGGACTCCGAGGCCAACGTGGAGCTCATCCAGCGCCTCCTGGAGCGCTGACGCGTGCGACTCTCCCTCCGCACTCTCACGCAGAACTGGCAGCTCAAGCTGGCCGCGCTCACCCTCGCCATACTCCTCTGGGTGGTGGTGAGCGCGGAGCAGATCACGACGCAGTGGATCCCGGTCCCCGTCCGCGTCGCCACGCGCGACCCGGAATTCGTGGTGACCGGCGGGCCCATCCCCGAGCAGGTGGAGGTGCGCTTCGCCGGCCCCGGGCGCGAGCTGTGGGAGCTGGCCCTGGACCGGCCGGTGCTGGTCCTCCCCCTGACCGACGTGGAGCGCGAGAACCAGGTGTTCGTCCTGGATCCGCGGTCGATGGTGCGCATCCCCAACGGCCTTTCCGTGACCCCCCTGGACGTGCGGCCCAGCAGCGTCCGCGTCCTGACACAGCGCGTCGTCACCCGCGAGGTGCCAGTGCGGGTGCGGATCGCGCGGCGCTCGCGCGAGCGGTACGTGGTGCTGGACACGCCGCAGGTGAGCCCCGCGACGGTGCGGGTCACCGGACCCGCGGACCGGGTGGAGGCGCTGGACGCGGTGGTCACCGAGCCGCTCGACCTGGCGGGCGCCGACTCCGACTTCCGGGTAGCGGTGCCGCTGGACGCCGACTCGCTGGCCGGGCTCCGCCCCTCCATCCGCTCCGTCGAGGTCTCCGGCCGGGTGGACCGGCTGGTGGAGCGGATCATCCCCTCCATCCGCGTGGCCCCGGTGGACGGCGCGGCCGTGGTCCCCGCGCGAGTGGACGTGCGGGTGCAGGGCCCCGCCCGACAGGTGCGCGCGGTGGACCCCGCCTCCCTCACCGTCTCGATCGCCGGCGACTCGGTCCCGGACCCGCTTCCGCCCCAGGGCGCCACCGCGCCGGTGCGCGTCGGCGGCCTCCCCGCGGGGCTCACGGCGCAGACCGTCCCGGTGGTGGTCCGGCTGCTGCCCCCGAACGCGGAGCCGTTCCCCGACACCGCGCCGCCGGCGGCGGTGCCGGTCCCGGAGCCGCCGCGTTGAGCCGCGTCCCGGTCGTCCTGGGGATCGAGACCTCCTGCGACGAGACCTCCGCCGCCGTGCTGCGCGGGGAGACGGAGCTGCTCGGCCACGTGATCTTCTCCCAGGACGTGCACCGGCTGTACGGCGGCGTCGTACCGGAGCTGGCGTCCCGGGCGCACCTCCGCACCGTGGACGACGTTGTGGACGGTGCGCTGCGGGAGGCCGGTGTCGGGGCTGGCGAGGTGGACCTGGTGGGGGTCACGGCCGGACCCGGGCTGATCGGCGCGCTCCTGGTGGGGGTCGCGTGGGCCAAGGCCGCCGCCTGGGCGGGCGGGAAGCCGGTGGTTGGGGTCCACCACATGGAGGCGCACCTCTTCGCCACCCAGCTGGAGCACCCCGAAGCCGAGCCGCCGTTCGTGGCGCTCCTCGTCTCCGGCGGGCACACCCTGCTGCTCTGGGTGCCGAGCTGGGGGGAGTACCACCTCCTGGGGGAGACCCGCGACGACGCGGCGGGGGAGGCGTTCGACAAGGCGGCCAAGATCCTGGGCCTCCCGTACCCCGGCGGTCCGTCGATCCAGCGGGCCGCCGAGGGAGGCGACCCGCGCCGCCACCCCCTCCCGCGCCCGCTCCTGCACGGGGGGCAGCGCCCCGGCACCCCGGACTACTTCGCGATGTCGTTCAGCGGCCTCAAGAACGCGCTCCGCCTGCGCGTCCGGGACCTGGAGGCGCGCGGCGAGCTGGCCGCGGAGGTCCCGCACCTGGCCGCCTCCTTCCAGGCCGCGGTGGTGGAGGTGCTCGCGCGGAAGACGCTGCGCGCGGTGGAGGACCGCGGCTGCCGGCGGGTGGTGCTCGGAGGGGGAGTCGCCAACAGCCGCGCCCTCCGCGAGGCGCTGCGGCGCGGGCTGGGGGAGGGCGGAGAGCTCTTCGCCCCCTCGCCGCGCCTTTCCACCGACAACGCCGCGATGATCGCCCGCACGGCGCTCTTCCGCTGGGAGCGCGGGGAGACGGCCGGGCTCGACCTCAACGCCCGCGCCGACCTCCCGTTCCCCGGGCTGGTCCGTGAAAGCACGGGGTGACGCGACCCCCGCGCCGCCCCCTGGCATGCAAGTGGCATCCGGCGGCACCGTCCGCGCACTCCGCCCGCTGAGGGGACACACGGCTTGCTGACGCTCCTGCACATCTCCGACCTGCACTTCGGACCGCCGTACCACGCGGAAGCGGGGGAGGCGCTGCAGCGCTTCGCCGCGGAGCTCGAGCCCGGCGTGATCGTCGCCTCCGGCGACTTCACCCAGCGAGCCCGGGAAGAGCAGTTCCGCGACGCGCGGGAGTACCTGGACCGCCTCCCCCGGGTGCCGGTGATCGTCGTGCCGGGGAACCACGACGTCCCGCTGTACCGCCTGGGCGCGCGGATCTTCTCGCCGTACGCGCTGTACCGCCGGTACATCTCGGAGGAGCTGGACACCGTCACCGACGTGCCGGGCGCGCGCATCGTGGCGCTCAACTCCACCGCGCCGCTCCGTGCCGTGGTCAACGGCCGCATCCACCGATGGCAGCTGGAGCTGGCCGCCCGCGCCTTCGAGTCCACCCCTGCGGGGACGCATCGCATCATCGTGGCGCACCACCACTTCGCCCCGCCGCCCGACTGGGAGGGGGGAGACGTGATGCCCCGGGCCAAGCGCGCGCTGGACGCCTTCACGGACATGCGGGTGGACATGATCCTGGGCGGGCACCTGCACCGGAGCTACATCGGCAACTCGCTGGACGTGTACGCGGGCGCCGACCGGGAGCACGGGATCGTCATCGTGCAGAGCGGCACCTCCACCTCGCGGCGGGGGCGGGCGCGGGAGCGCGAGAAGAACACTTTCAACGTGCTCAAGCTGGATTCGCGCGCCATCGAGGCGACGCACTACATGTTCTTCGACGACGTGGGGGACTTCGTCCCCACCAGCCGGCACACCTTCTTCCGCCGCGGGCGGCCTCCCCTCCCGGGAGAGCGCGCCCCCGCCGGGACCGACACGGCGAGCCACCATGCCGACGTTCGACTACCGTCGTAAGCTTTCCCTCCAGGAGCATCTCCCCGCGGTGGGCGCCGGAGTGGGGGCGGGCGTCGCGGTCGGGACCGTCGTGTTCTACCTCGCCCGCCTGATGCTGCAGCGCACGCCGCTCCGCGACACCCCCGCGGCGCACCCCGCCGCCGCGCGGGGGGGGGAGGCTTCGCCCTTCCCGTCCGCGCCGGTCCGGCCGCGCGCCGCGCGCCGGTAGCGGAGGGCGCGCATGGCATCCACCGGCACGGCGCTGCGCGCCCTTGCGTGGCTCGCGGGGGGGACCCTGGTGGTTCTCCTCATCGGCGGAGCCGCGGTGTGGTACCTCACCCAGACCACCAGCGGCCGGGAGCGCGTGCTGGAGCTCACGCTGGACCGCCTCGGCGGGGGGATCGCCGGGGAGCTGGTGGTGGAGCGCGCGACCGGGAACCTGCTCACCGGCGCGAAGCTGTACGGGGTCGCCCTCCGGGACGCGAGCGGCGAGCCCCTCGTCCTGGCCGACAGCGCGTACCTGGACTACGACCTGCGGACGCTCACCACCCCGCGGATCCACATCGAGCGCGCCATCCTGTACTCCCCGGAGATCTACGTCTACCGGCTCCCGGGGGACACGCTCTGGAACTACCAGAAGATCTTCCCGCCGGGGGAGAAGCCCGGCCCGCAGCGGTACACGCTCATCGACCGCGCCCGGCTGGTGTATGCCGACGTCCGGGTCCAGCTCCCCTGGGAGCCGGTCGAGGCCACGCCGCGCGCGCGCCGGCGCGAGATCGCCGAGGCGCTCGCGGACAGCTCGCCGGTGATGGTGCGGCGGGTGCCCGGAGGGTTCCTGCGCACGATCAACCTTCGCAACGTGACCGGAACGCTGGGCGACGTCCGCTTCGCGCCGGGGTCGGAGGCGGGCTCGTACTTCGGGATCCGCGACCTGTCCGGGACGGTGCAGTTCTTCCGCGATCCGTTCCGGGTGGAGCGCCTGCGGGGCGAGGTGCAGCTGGTGGAGGACCGGGTGGAGTTCCGGCTCCCGGTGGTCGCGCTCCCCGACTCCCGGCTCGCCACCCACGGCCTGATCCGCCTGGGCGAGCGGGGCGAGGACCCCCGCTACGACGTCGTCTTCACCAGCGACAGCATCGCGCTCCGCGACTTCCGCTGGCTGTACCCCCGCTTCCCGCGCGACGCCACCGGGCGCCTCACGCTCCTGGTGGAGACCCGCCCCGAGGGCACGCTCTTCCAGGCGCGTGACGTGGTGCTCCGCGCGCCGGGGACGCGGCTGGTCGGCGACTTCGGGATGATCACCGGCGACACGGTCCGCTTCGTGGACGTGAGCCTCCGCGCCGACCCGCTGAACGTCGACCTGGTCGAGCAGATGCTCCCGGACAGCCTCCCCGTCCGCGGCCTCCGCATCGGATCGGTCGAGATCCGGGGCCCTTCCTCAAGATAATTCGGTTGACAGGGCGTTTTCGGCGTCCTACTCTTCCGCGACTCTCCTCCACCGGCGCACGGCCTCTCACTCAACCGCCACCAGGAGCACACAGCGTGTCCTCACCGAAAGAGATCCAGCAGTCCAACGAGGCCTGGGGCTCACGGATCGGACTGATCCTCGCCATGGCCGGGAACGCGGTCGGTCTCGGGAACTTCCTGCGATTCCCGGCACAGGCGGCGCAGAACGGGGGCGGCTCGTTCATGATCCCGTACTTCATCGCATTCCTGCTCCTCGGAATTCCGCTGATGTGGATCGAGTGGGGGATCGGGCGCAACGGAGGGCGCTTCAGGAAGGGGCACATCCCGGGGATGTTCGCGGCCATCTGGAAGCACCCGGCCGCCAAGTACCTGGGCGTCGTGGGGCTGGTGATCCCGCTGGTGGTGCTGAGCTACTACACCGTCCTGATGAGCTGGACGCTGGCGTTCACCTGGTTCTCCCTGACCGGCGGCTACTGGGGCAACACCACGCAGGAGGCGATGTCGGCCTACCTGACCTCGTACCAGATGATCGGGGACGACAGCGTACACAGCAACTGGCTCCCGTTCCTGTTCTACGTGCTCAGCCTCGGCTCGACGATCTTCGTCCTCTCCAAGGGGATATCCGGCGGCATCGAGAAGCTGGCGAAGATCGGGATGCCCATCCTCTTCCTCTTCGCGGTGATCCTGGCCGTGCGGGTCTTCTTCCTGGGGGCCGGGGAGAACGGCGTCTCGCCGATTCAGGGGTTCCAGTTCATCTACAACCCGGACCTCTCGCGGCTCGGCGAGGCGAGCGTCTGGCTGGCGGCGGCGGGGCAGATCTTCTTCACGCTATCGGTGGGGATGGGGACGCTGCAGACCTACGCGTCCTACCTTTCCACGAAGGACGACATCGCCCTCTCCGGGATCGCCACGGCGGCCACCAACGAGACGGCCGAGGTCGTTCTCGGCGGCTCGATCGCCATCCCGGCGGCGGTCGCCTTCTTCGGGGTCAGCGGGGCGATGGCGGTGGCGCAGTCCGGCTCGTTCAACATCGGCTTCGTCAGCATGCCCATCGTCTTCCAGGGGATGCCGGCCGGACAGCTGTTCGGGGCCATGTGGTTCGCGCTCCTCTTCTTCGCGGGGATCACCTCGTCCGTGGCGATGGCCACCCCCATCGTGGCCTTCTTCCGCGAGGAGTTCGGCTACCGGCGCGAGACCGTCTCCTGGATCGTGGGGGGGGTGGCCTTCGCCTTCGGGCTGCTGACCATCTTCTGGCTCCAGCACGGCATGCTGGACGAGTGGGACTTCTGGGCGGGGACGTTCGGGCTGGCGGTGATGGCGTTCATCGAGGTGATCCTCTTCATGTGGATCTTCAAGCCGGAGAATGCCTGGCGGTCGCTGCACCAGGGGGCGGACATCCGCATCCCGACGATCTTCAAGTTCATCATGACCTACGTCACCCCGCTCTACCTGGGAGCGGTGCTGGTGGCCTGGCTCATCCAGGACGCGGTCCCGACCCTGCTCCTGGAGCGGGCCGCGCCCGGAACGGAGTTCTACGTCCAGGCCTCGCGGCTGCTCATCGTCGGGATCATCGTGTTCTTCCTGGTCATGATCCGGCTTGCCTGGAAACGGAACGGCTACGACGACCGGGTGGGCTTCCGGGAGGTCGAGGACACGCCGCTGGGCGCACCCACCTACGCGACGGAGGTGAATCGATGAGCACCGGCGCCCTGATCTTCATGCTGCTGAGCTGGACCTTCGTGCTCGGGCTGGTGTCCTGGTCGTTCGCCAAGATCCTGCGCGGCCAGAGGCATTTCGACCCGGACGGCATCGGCCCGGCGTCGCCGCCGGTCCCGGGCGCGGCCGAGGACCCGCGCCGCTGAGGCGGACAGACGGAGTGCGGCAGTGCAGCAGGGCCCCCGGGAGCGTTCCCGGGGGCCCTGCCACTTTCCGCCCGCCCCGGATTGCGCCGCGCGAGGCGATGCGGTACCATGCGGCCTCCCGCTTGCGGGTGAGCCGCTGCAGGACCCGACTCCGCACCCCGGACGCGCCGACCATGACCCACCCGGAGCTGCTCGACGTCCCCCCGGCCCGCGCGGAGGCGCTCGCCCCCGTGCTGGAGCGCCTCCTCGCCGCCCGCCGGGTGGTGCTCACGACGCACGTGCACGCGGACGGCGACGGGAGCGGCTCGGAGGCGGCGGTGGCCGCGTGGCTGGAGGGGCGGGGAGCGCGCGTCGTCATCGTGAACCCCACCCCCTTCCCGCAGGGGTTCCGCTTCCTGCTGCACCGGCCGGAGGTGGTCGCGGACCTCGGCACCGACGCGGCCGAAGCCGCGCTGGCCGGGGCCGACCTGTTCGTGGTGCTGGACACCAGCGAGCCGCAGCGGGTGGGCGAATTGGCGCCGCGCCTCCCCCGCGAGCGTACGGTGGTGGTGGACCACCATCCCCCGGGGCGCGAGGTGGTGGGGGACCTCGCCGTCCAGGACGACACCGCGGCGGCCGCGGGCGAGCTGGTGTACGACCTGGTGCGCCTGGCGGGCGACGAGCTGACGGAGCCGGTGGCGCTCGGCGCGTACGTGGCGCTGGTGAGCGACACGGGGTCGTTCCGCTACGGGAACACCTCGCCGCGGGTGCACGCCATTGCCGCGGCGCTCATGGCGCGGGGGATCGACCCGGAGATGGTGTACCGGCGCCTCTTCGCCACGGCGCCGCGGCGCAGGCTCGACCTGCTGCGGACGGCGCTCGACAACCTGCACGTGGACGCCGAGGCGGGGATCGCGTGGATGGTGGTGGACGGAGAGGTCGCCGGCCGGCTGGGCGCCACCTCCGAGGACTTCGACGGGCTGATCGAGCACGTCCGCTCCATCGAGGGGACCGAGGTGGCGCTCCTCTTCCGCGGCACGCCGGAAGGGGCGACCAAGATCTCCTTCCGCTCCAACGGTGCCACGGACGTCAACCGGATCGCGCGGGAGTTCGGCGGCGGAGGCCACGTGAAGGCCTCCGGCGCACTGGTCCCCGGCGGACCGCACGAGATGGCCCCGCGCGTGGTGGACGCGGTGCGGGCGGCGCTGATGGAGGCTGGGCCGTAGCGGTTGGTCCGGTCGGCGAGGCCCGGTGAGAGGCTTGAAGACGCCAGTTCAGCCTGCGCGGCCATCGCCTGCCGTCCCGATAGAACAGAAGCGCCCGGAGCAGGATGCCCCGGGCGCTCGCTTCGCGTACGAGCCCCCGAATCGGGTGCGGCCTACCCCTCGCCCTCAAGGTAGGTGTACCCGGCCAGCCCGGCGATGTAGTCCGCGATGAAGGCGTTCGCCTCGGCGCGGGTGATCCCGGCCGCCTTCTGCACCTTCCGGCGGAAGGTGGTCACCAGGTCCTGCGAGTTGAACTGCACGTAGTTCAGCACCTCGGTCACGGTGTCGCCGTGCACCAGGTCGCCCACCTCGTAGCCGGTCTCCGTCAGGCGGATGTGGACCGCGTTGGTGTCGCCGAAGAGGTTGTGCAGGTCGCCCAGGATCTCCTGGTAGGCCCCGGTGAGGAAGATCCCCAGCACGTACGGCTCGTCGTGCCCGAAGGTGTGCAGCTCCAGGCTGGGCTTCGACTTCCGCCACCCGACGAACTGGTCGATCTTGCCGTCCGAGTCGCAGGTCATGTCCTGCAGCGTCCCGCGGCGCGTGGGCTCCTCGTCCAGGCGGTGCACCGGCATGATGGGGAAGAGCTGGTCGATGGCCCAGGAGTCCGGGAGCGACTGGAACAGCGAGAAGTTGCAGAAGTACCGGTCCACCAGGATCGCGTCCAGCTCCGGGATGATGTCCTCGAACTCCTCCGGGTCCGCAGCGGCCAGCCGGGCCACCCGGTTCATCACGGCCAGGTAGAGCCGCTCGCCGTGCGCCCGGTCGCGGAGCGTGAGCGTGCCGCTGTTGAAGTGCGTCTGCATCTGCTCCTTCGCGAAGGTGGCGTCGTGGTACACCTCGCGGAGGTTCCGCTCGTCCAGCTCCCGGTACGTCGCGGCGAGCTCCAGCACCAGGGGGTGCGATTCGTCGCTCACCTCCTCCGGCGTCTCGGCGATCTGCGTCTCCAGGTCGATCACGTTGATCAGGAGCAGGGCGTGGTGCGCGGTGAGCGCCCGCCCCGACTCGGAGATCACGTGCGGCATCTGCACCTCGTTCTCGCGGCACGCCTCCGCCAGCGAGTAGATGATGTCGTTGGCGTACTCCTGGATGGAGTAGTTGACGCTGGCGTGCGTGGTGGAGCGCGAGCCGTCGTAGTCCACCCCCAGCCCACCGCCCACGTCCACGTACTCGATGCCGACGCCCAGCTTCCGCAGCTCCACGTAGAAGCGGGCGACCTCGGTCATCCCCAGCTTCACGTTGCGGATGTCAGGGATCTGCGAGCCCAGGTGGAAGTGCACCATCCGCAGGATTCCCAGCTTCCCGGCCGCCTCCAGCTTGTCGAGCACCCGCACGAGCTGCGAGGAGTTGAGCCCGAACTTGCTCTTCTCCCCCGCGGACTCCGACCACTTCCCGGCGCCCGCGCTGGAGAGCTTGATGCGCACCCCGGCGGTGGGCTCCACCTCCATCTGCCGGGCGACCTTCAGGAGGATGTCCACCTCGTTGATCTTCTCCAGGACGATCAGCACCTTGTGCCCCAGCTTCTGGCCCATGAGCGCCAGGCGGACGTACTCCTCGTCCTTGTAGCCGTTGCAGACGATCAGGTGGTCCGTCCGCTCCGTGAGCGCCAGCACCGCCTGCAGCTCCGGCTTGCTCCCCACCTCCAGCCCCACCCCGTACGGCTCCCCGAAGGCCACGATCTCCTCCACCACGTGGCGCTGCTGGTTCACCTTGATCGGGTAGACGGTGGTGTAGCCGCCGTCGTAGTCGAACTCGCGGATCGCGGTGCGGAAGCGCTCCGTCAGCGTCTCGATGCGCGTGCGGAGGATGTCCGAGAAGCGCAGGAGCAGCGGGAGGCCGACCCCCTGCTGCTCCAGGTCCATCGCCACCTCGAAGAGGTCGAGCCCGCGGTCGGGGTCCTTGGTGGGGTGCACCGTGACGTGCCCCCGCTCGTTGATGCCGAAGTACCCGATCCCCCATCCGTCCACGCTGTACAGCTCGCGGGAGTCCTCGACGGTCCAGTGCGTGCTAATGGCGTCCTCCGTTGGTGCCTGGGTCGTGCGTCGCTTGCGGCGACAAAGTTACGGGATTCTCCCGCGCGCGAAAGACCGCCCCGGCGCGTCTTGATTCCCGCGCGGGGAGCGTGGTAGTTTCCCGCCCGCGACATCCACCCGAACGCGCCGAAACGGTCCCCATGTTCTCGTACCGCCGCCCGGACTTCACGCTCTCCCGCTTCGCCGGCGCGCCGGACGCGCGGTGGGAGCCCGCCCCCGCCGACGGGGTGCTCCCCGAGGGCTTCTTCTCCACCACGAACCTCCCCACCTACGTCCGCATCGGCGGGGAGTGGAAGCTCCCGCGCGAGCCGCGCATGGACTCCGCCCTGGTGCTCGACCCGGACGGCGTCCCCCGGGTGCTGGAGGGGCGCTACGTCCGCGCCGGCCAGGAGGTGGCGATGGGCTTCGCGGAGGACGGCTCCGAGGGGATCTTCGTCCACGCCACCGGGCTGATGGGCGACCCGGACCAGGGACCGGAAGGCGAGTTCAAGTTCATGTCCTCCGAGGTGTCCCGCGAGAAGCCCACCGACTACCCGTCCATGGCCCGCGTCCTGGTGGAGGAGAAGGCGCGCGGCGGCCACGTGATCTGGGTGGTGGGCCCCGCCGTGCTCCACTCCCGCGGCCGCGACACCCTGGCCTGGTTCATCCGCAACGGCTACGTGGGCGTCCTCTTCGGGGGGAACGCCGTCGCGGTGCACGACATCGAGTCCGCCACGCTGGGAACCACCCTGGGGATGAACGGCCGCGGAATCCCGGTGGAGGGCGGCCACGCCTTCCACATGCGGGCGATCAACCGCGTACGCAAGGCGGGTTCCATCCGTGCCGCCGTGGAGCAGGGGATCATCGAGCACGGCGTGATGCACGCCTGCGTCACGTCACACGTGCCGTTCGTGCTCTGCGGCTCCATCCGCGACGACGGCCCGCTCCCGGACACCATCACCGACGCGGTCCGCTGCCAGGAGGTGATGAAGGAGCACACCCGGCGCGCCACCGGGGTGATGATGATCGCCACGGCGCTGCATTCCATCGCCACCGGCAACATGCTCCCCTCGTACGTCTACCGCGAGGAGACGGGGGAGGTCCGGCCGCTCTCCACCATCTGCGTGGACTCGTCCGAGTTCGTGGTATCGAAGCTCAAGGACCGCGGCACGCACCAGGCGTTCGGCGTCATCACCAACGCCCAGGACTTCCTGCACGTGCTCCGCCACTACGTGGAGCTCGAGGCCGCCGCGTTCGAGGCCGAGCAGGCGCAGGCGGCGGCGGTGTGACGCCCGCGCGCTCCCGCCGGACCGCCCCGTGGAGGTGAGCCCCCACCTGGCGGCGGCGCTCGCGGCGGCGGCGGGGACGCTGC
>DASYWD010000137.1 GCA_035936415.1 Longimicrobiaceae bacterium | reverse complement strand
CGCCTCGGCGGCGTCGGCCATGGGGGACGCGCTGGAATCGGACTCCGCCAGCACGGGCGAGCCCGCGGCCTCCTGCTCCTCGGCCTCCGGCACCTCGGCGGCTTCCGGCAGGTCCTCGCGGCGGCGGCGGCGGCGGCGCGGACCGGCCGCGGCCTCGCCGATCACGGCCTCGAGTGCCTCCTCGGTGGACTGGTGTCCGTGACGGCGCTCCCGCTCCAGGCGCGCGCGCAGCCGTGCGACGTGCTCGTCCGGCAGCGGCGTCATGTGGCTGCGGACGGGGATGTCCATCTCCCGCAGGAGGTGCACCAGTGCCTCGGAGGAGACGTTGAGCTCCTTAGCTACTTCGTACACACGCATATCGACCAGCTTCCTCCTGTGCTTATTCCTGCGGAGACGAGATCACGTCCGCCAGCTCGGCGGCGCGTCCGGCGAACCCCCGGTTCGTTAGACCGACGGCGGACACCGCGCCCTTGCCCAGGGCGGCGCCCAGACGCTCCCGGTCGAGGAGGACCCGGTAGGGCACTCCCCGCACCTCCAGGAGCGGGACCAGCTTCTGCTGCTGCGTTTGCGAGGCGTCCGCGGCGAGGATGACGTGAGCCACCTCCCCGTCCCGGATACCCCGGCGCACGGTGTCGGTGCCCGTGACGACCGCACCCGCGCGGGCGGCGAGGCCCAGGAGGTCCAGGAGAGCCTCCTCGGGGGGCCTCGCCGCCCGTGGGGGCGCCTCGTCGCGCCGGCCCCGCGGGGTCATCCCTCGGCCGGGTGCTCCTCGGCCTCCAGGGCCTCCGCGTGCTCCGGGGCCTCCGCGGCCTCGCCTTCCTCCTCGTCCTCGACCGTCAGCTCGTCGATCAGGGAGAGGATGTGGTCCGCTTCCGCGGGCCCGACGCCGGGGATGCGGAGCAGGTCTTCCCGCTCGAGGTCGATCACGTCAAAAAACGTACTATACCCGGCCGCTTCCAGCGCCGCCAGGGTCGCGGGCGCCAGCGCCAGCTCGCGGAGCGGGAAGTCGGTGGACTCGTACTCGCCGCCGCCCCCGCCGAAGAGGGCGAGGTCGGCGCCGCGCTCCAGCCACTCGCGAGAGCCGTACAGGTCCATCTGCCACCCGATGAGCTGCGAGGCCAGGCGGACGTTCTGCCCGTTGCGGCCGATGGCCAGCGAGAGCTGGTCCTCGTCCACGATGGCCGTCATCACGCGCCGCTCGTAGTCGGAGATCACCTTCGCGACCCGCGCCGGGGCGAGGGAGCGCTTGGCGAACACCTCGGGGTCCGGGTGCCAGGGGACGATGTCGATGCGCTCTCCGCCCAGCTCCTGCACCACCGCGCGGACGCGGGACCCCTTGAGCCCCACGCAGGCGCCCACCGGGTCGATGGACTCGTCGCGCGAGGAGACCGCCAGCTTGGTGCGCCCGCCGACCTCGCGGGACACGCCGCGGATCTCCACGATCCCCTGCTGGATCTCCGGGACCTCCAGCTTGAAGAGCGAGGCCACGAACATGGGGTCGGCGCGCGAGAAGATGAGGCGCGGCCCCTTGGGCGTCTCCTCGACCTTCTTGAGCACGGCGCGGATCGCCTCGCCCTGGCGGAACCGCTCGCGCGGGTTCTGCTCCTTCCAGGGGATGATGGCGTCGGCGTCGCGGGAGCGGTTCAGCAGGAGGACCAGCTTGCCGCGCTCCACCTGCTGCACCTCGCCGGAAAGCATCTCGCCGACCCGGTCCTCGTACTCGTCGCGGATCTTCTGGCGCTCGCCCTCGCGGACGCGCTGCAGGATCCGCTGCTTGGCGGCCATCACCGCGTTGCGGCCGAACTGCTCGAACTCGACCGGCACCTCCTGGATGTCGCCGACCTCGAACTCCGGGTCGTCCCAGCGCGCCTCTTCCAGCGACACCTCGCGGGAGGGGTCCTGCACCTCGGCCACGACCTCCTTGAGGACGACGATGTCGATCCTCCCGGTGGCCTCGTCGATGACGATCTCGGCCTCGACGTTGGGGCCGTACCGCTTCGCGAGGGCGGCGAGGATGCCGTCCTTGATCAGGTCGTGCAGCTCTTCGCGCGAGATCGACTTGTTCGCCGTCATCTCGCGGAAGGCCGCGATAATCTGAGACGCGTTGTTCATTGCCGGATGCCTGCCGGTGATGTCCAGTGAATCCCGCGGGGCCGCGCTCGGCGGCCCGTCACCAACGAAAGACCAGGTTCGCCCCGGAGACCTCGGCCAGGGGGACCTCCACCTCCTCGCCGTCCTCCAGGCGGAGCCGCACCCGCTCGCCATCCACGGCGCCGGAGAGGCCCAGGAGCACGCCCTCCAGCTTCCGGGCCCGCCCCGCCAGCGGCTCCTTGCCGCGAAGCCGCACCTCGGCGCCGGCGAAGCGCTCCCAGTCGCGTCGGCGGACCAGCGGACGCTCCACCCCCGGCGAGGAGACCTCCAGGACGTAGCGCTCCGACAGGTCCTCGCGCTCGTCCAGGTAGGGCTCCAGCGCGCGGCTCACGGCGGTGCAGTCGTCCAGCGAGACGCCGGGCTCGCCCGGGCGGGAGTCGGGGCGGTCGATGCGGGCGCGGAGGATGGGCCGCGCCCGGCTCCCCGCGCGCTCCAGCTCCACAAGCTCGAAGCCCATCTCCTCGATGCGCCGCTCCAGCTCGGCGGGCAGAGTGTCTTCGGGCACGTGCGCCTCCCGCATCCCCGGTGCTATAGAAAACAAAAAAGTGGGGCGGCTGCACCCCACTTGCAACGGCGATCCACCCCGGGGGCGCCCGCCCAGACCGCATCCTCGGGAATATAGCCGGGACCTGCGGGAACTGCAACCCTGGCGGGGCGGGGCCCGCGATGGGCGTCCGCGGCATGGCGCCTGCATCACCGCCGCCGAACTCGCGAAGGCTCTGGAGACGGCTCTGCTTGCGTGCACCGGCGTGTGGAAATACCTTACTCGGCTCCGTAGCCCCCTGTTTTCACACGGCTTAACGCCCTGCCGGCGACCCCCCGGGAACGTCTGCAGCTTCTTTGCGAGAAAGTGATGGCCTTCGGCTGGCTCAAGTCGGGAAGCTTCATTCCGGTCAACGACATCGCGGTTGACCTGGGGACGGCGAACACGCTCGTTTACGTGAAGGGCGAAGGGATCGTCCTGAACGAGCCGTCGGTGGTCGCCATGGAGAAGGCGAGCAACCGGATCAAGGGGATCGGCCTGGAGGCGAAGCGGATGCTCGGCCGCACGCCGGAGGGCGTCACGGCAATCCGCCCCCTCAAGGACGGGGTGATCGCCGACGTGGACGTGACGGAGATCATGCTCCGCTACTTCCTGACGACGGTGACCTCCAAGCGGTTCCTGAAGCTCAAGCCGACCATGGTGGTGGGGGTGCCGTCCGGGATCACGGAGCTGGAGCGGCGCGCGGTTCGGTCGAGCGCGCACGCGGCGGGCGCCAAGGAGGTGTACATGGTCGCCGAGCCCATGGCGGCGGCGATCGGGGTGGGGCTCCCGGTGGAGACCCCCACCGGGAACATGGTGATCGACATCGGCGGGGGGACCACGGAGATCGCGGTGATCGCGCTTTCCGGGATCGTCTGCGACACGTCGATCCGGGTGGGCGGGGACGAGATCGACAACGCGATCGTCACCTTCCTGCGCAAGAACTACAACCTGATGATCGGCGAGGCCACGGCCGAGGCGGTGAAGATCCAGATCGGCTCGGCCTTCAGCACCGGCGAGGAGCGCGAGATGGACGTGAAGGGGCGCGACCTCGTGTCCGGGATTCCCAAGACGGTGCGGGTTCACTCGCAGGAGATCCGCGAGTGCATCCAGGAGCCGATCCAGGCCATCGTGGAGGCGGTGCGGCGGGCGCTGGAGATCACGCCGCCGGAGCTGGCCTCCGACATCGTGGACCGGGGGATCGTCATGACGGGAGGGGGGGCGCTGATCCGCGGGCTCGACGTGCTGATCGCCCGCGAGACCAACCTCCCGATCCACGTGGACGAGGAGCCGCTGACCTGCGTCGTGCGCGGGGCGGGGCGGATCCTCGACGACATCGAGAAATACCGCGGAGTGTTGACAACCTGAGCGCGTTCAGACCGTACCTCAGCGGAGGAGGCGAGCGCGGCCGGAGGCGTGACCTGGCGCTCGCCGGGCTCTTCACGCTCGTGGCGCTCTTCCTCCTCGTCCTCCCCGACCGGTACCGCCAGGCGACCGCGGGCGCGATCCGGGGGACCGTGCTCTACCCGGTGATCGCCATGCAGCGCGGCGCCGTGGACCGCGACGGCCGCTTCGCGGACGCGACCGCGATCCGGGCGGAGCGCGACAGCCTGGCCGCGTTCCTGGTGGGGCAGGCGAGCCTCGCCTCCGAGAACCGGCAGCTCCGGTCCCTCCTCGGGATGCGCGAGCGCCTCCCCAGCTCGTTCGTGTCGGCGGAGCTGGTCCGCCCGGGCGGCTCGGCGCCGCCAGGGACCTTTCTCCTCACCGTGGGCGCGGAGGACGGGGTGCGGCCGGGGTCGGCGGTGGTGACCTCGCAGGGGCTCGTGGGGATGGTATCGGAGGTGTACCGGGGGAACTCGGTGGCGTTCGACTGGACCCACCCGAACTTCCGCGCCAGCGCCGTTTCGGAGGACGGGGAAACGTACGGGATCGTGGAGCCCCGCAGCGGCCGGGGCGGGGAGCGGCTCCTGGCGCTGACCTCCACGGCGCTGCACACGGTGCCGGACTCGGGGGCGACCATCGTGACCTCGGGGAGCGGCGGCACCTATCCGCGCGGGATCCCCATCGGCAACGTGGTGGGGACGGAGAGCGTGGCGAGCAGCTGGCAGCGGATCTACCTGATCCGCCCCTTCGTGTCGCCGGCGGAGATGACGCACGTGCTGGTGCTCGGCGAGGCCCAGGCGGGGGCGACCGACCGCGACCTTGCGGCGGCGTGGGGGATCCGCCTCCGCGAGGGTCCGCCGCCGGACTCCATCACCCTCCCGGTGGCGCCGCCCCCGCCGGCCGCGGCTCCCGCC
>DASYWD010000136.1 GCA_035936415.1 Longimicrobiaceae bacterium | reverse complement strand
CGCCCGGTGTGGGGCGGCGGCCGCTTCGCGGACGGCGTCGAGCGGTCCGGCCTGGCTACCGGACCGCGTAGACGTCCTTCGGGCCCGTCTCGTCGAAGGTGAAGACCTCGTAGTCGTCCTTGTACGGACCCTCCATCCCCGGCGAGCCCATGGGCATCCCGGGGACGGCGATCCCCTTCACCGCGGGGCGCTCCGCCAGCAGCTTGCGGATCACGTCCGCGGGGACGTGCCCCTCGATCGCGTAGCCGTCCACGACGCCCGTGTGGCAGGACTGCATTGCGAGGGGCACCCCGCGCGCCCGCTTGATGGCGGCGACGTCGTCGCTCGTCACGCTCTCCACGCGGAAGCCGTTCTCGCGCAGGTGGTCCTCCCACTTGGTGCAGCACCCGCAGGTGGGGCTCTTGTAGACGGTGATGGCCGGGCCGGTGGCCGCGGCCGCTGTGGTCGCTACGGAGGCGGCCCCGTCGGACACCGGGGCCGACTCGCCCGTCTTCGAGCAGGCGGCCGCGAGCGGGACGATCGCGAGCAGTGCGAGGGCGGACGCGCCCTTGAGCATTCGTGTCATGGTGCCGTGGGTGTCGGGCGTGGGCCCGGGTGCCGGCGCATTCGAGTTCCTACCCTCTGTGTACCGGACCGTGGCGCCGCGGTTCCCCTTCCGCGCGCGAGACCGGCCGCAAGGGCACGATGGCTTCCTCGGGGGCGAGCGGCCAGCGGGAGGACCCCGACGGCGTGTGGGGAGGGACCCGTCCGGACCGGAAGAACGACGGCCCGGGAGCGCCGCGCTGCACGCTCCCGCGCCGGTCCGCCCGTCCCGCCGGAGGGCAGGGTCAGTCGAGGTCGGAGCCGCGCTCCTCGCGCGGGTGCCCGTGCCCCTGGTTCTTCGAGGTCCCGGAGCCGTCCACGTCGCGGTCGGTGCCGCGGGTGGCGCGGTCGGACGTGCCGAACTCGGCTCCCTGGTTGTGCTCGCCCTGCTCGCCCTCGGGGGTAATCCCCGTGCGGACGCCGCCGCCCGTCTGCGTGGTGCGCTTGAGATCCGCCATGCGTCCTCCTGGTCTGGGTTCAACATCCCAACATGGCCCACCCGGCGTCGCAAGACGTGTTCCGACGGGGAGATACGCGCACGACCCCGCCCGGGGAGTACGGATTTTGCATGGTCCTCGGGGCCGCAGAAAAGAGCGCGACAGGGCTGTTGCGGGATCGCCGGGGACGCTTTACCTTGCGATCAGGAGGCCGGGCCGACCCGCCGCACGCGGCGGTCCCGCGCTATCCCCCGTTCCGATCCCGAACCCGTGCGGGAAGGAGGTACGTGGTGCAGATCTGGGAGTTTTCCACTCCGTCGGCTCCGTTCGAAGACGCTCCATCCGGAACGCCCCGCAGACTGCTGCGCGGCGTTTTTTGTTGTTCCCTAGCAAGGAGGTCCTGATGCTCGATTCGGGGATGATCAACAAGATCCAGAAGGCCAAGACCTACGCCACCGAGCCCGAGCGCATCCACTTCCAGAGCCTGAAGGTGGAGTTCGACGGAAACAACGGGAACCACGAAGTCGGATTCGAGGACGGACACTGGCGCTGCGACTGCGGCTACTTCCACAACCACGGCACCTGCAGCCACACCATGGCCATGGAGCGCGTCCTCGGCGTGATGGCGCCGCACGACCAGGTGGAGCTGGAGGCGAGATAGACGGGCGAGAGAAACGCTGCGGCCGCCGCGGGGGCGATCCCCGCGACGGCCGGTTGCCAGCCCAGCGACACGAAAGGGGCCGCTCGTGCGAGCGGCCCCTTTCGGCAAGGTAGCGGAGGAGGGACTCGAACCCCCGACACGCGGATTATGATTCCGCTGCTCTAACCAGCTGAGCTACTCCGCCACGGAATTCGTTATAGCGGGGGCGGGATTCGAACCCGCGACCTTCGGGTTATGAGCCCGACGAGCTACCAGGCTGCTCCACCCCGCGTCAAGTGCCCTAAATATACGCCGGTGGGCGGAAACGTCAAGGGGCCTTCGCCACCCGGCGTGCCGCCGCGGGCTCGGGCTCCGCCTCGAAAAAGCGGTACAGCGTCTCCCCGTCCCGGATCATCCCGAAGCGCTCCCGCGCCACCCGCTCCAGGGTGGCGTCGTCCTTTTCCAAAAGCGCCGCGTAGGTGCGCAGCGAGTCCACCGCCGCGCGCGTCTCGGCCAGCTCCGCGGCCTTCGCTTCGCGCACCTCGTCCAGGCGCCGGAGGTGGAAGGCGGAGTACTCCCCGCCCCAGAGCGCGTAGTAGGCGGCCACCGCGGCGACCGCGCCCAGGAGGAGGCGCCGCCCGGCGCGGGAGCTCAGCGCCACAGGCCGCCCCCCGGGTAGCGGGCAGCGCTCCCCAGCCGCTCCTCGATCCGGAGGAGCTGGTTGTACTTGGCGACCCGGTCCGTGCGGCTGGCGCTCCCCGTCTTGATCTGGCCCACCCCGGTGGCGACCGCCAGGTCGGCGATGAAGGTGTCCTCCGTCTCCCCGGAGCGGTGGGAGATCACCGCGTTGTACCCGGCCCTGCGCGCCATCTCGATGGCCTCCAGCGTCTCGGTGAGCGTCCCGATCTGGTTCACCTTGATCAGGATGGCGTTCGCCACCCCACGTTCGATCCCGTCGTGCAGGCGCTGCGTGCTGGTGACGAAGAGGTCGTCGCCCACGAGCTGGATGCGGTCGCCGACGGCATCGGTGAGCTGCTTCCAGCCGTCCCAGTCGTTCTCGTCCAGCGCGTCCTCGATCGACCGGATGGGGTAGCGGGTGGTCCAGTCCCGGTAGAACTCCACCATCTCCGCGGCGCCGCGGCGCTCGCCGGAGGACTTGTGGAAGACGTACCCGCCGTCGCGGTGCATCTCCGAGGCGGCCACGTCGAGCGCCAGCACGACGTCCTCGCCGGGGCGGTACCCCGCCTGCTCGATGGCGGTGAGGATCACCTCCACCGCCTCTTCGTTGGAGGCCAGGTCCGGCGCGAAGCCGCCCTCGTCCCCCACCGCGGTGCTCTTGCCGCGCGAGGAGAGCACCTTCTTGAGCGCGTGGAAGATCTCGACCCCCGTGCGCAGCCCCTCCGAGAAGGTCTCCGCGCCCACCGGCATCACCATGAACTCCTGGAAGTCCACGTTGTTGGAGGCGTGGGCGCCGCCGTTGAGGATGTTCATCATCGGCACCGGCAACACGTTCGCCAGCGGCCCGCCCAGGTACCGGTAGAGCGGGAGCCGGCAGTCGCGGGCCGCCGCGCGCGCCGTCGCCAGGGACACGGCGAGGATCGCGTTCGCGCCGAGCCGGCCCTTGTTCTCGGTGCCGTCCAGCTCGATCATGGCGCGGTCCACCGCCACCTGGTCGTACGCGTCGATCCCGTGCAGCGCCGGGCCGATCTCCTCCTCGACGTTGTCCACCGCGTCCAGCACGCCCTTGCCGAGGTAGCGGCCCTGCTCCCCGTCGCGCAGCTCCACGGCCTCGTGCTCGCCGGTGGAGGCGCCGCTCGGGACCGCCGCACGCCCCAGGATCCCGTTGGAAAGGATGACCTCGGCCTCGACGGTGGGGTTCCCCCGCGAGTCGAGGATCTCGCGTGCACGGATCTCTGCGATGCTGACCATGGGTGCCGGGCTTTCTCGTTCGGTGGAGGGCATGCTCGGTGGGACCGCTCGGACGGGCGGAACGTACCATCCGGCCCACGGGCTGTCAACGATGGAAATGGCGGCCCCCTCCCGGCTCGCTTTAGGCTCGCCACCCTCCCCCGCAAGCGGGAGAGGGCTTCCTGTCAGCCGCGGCATGGGGGCGAGTCGGGGGCGGACCCCCTCCCCCGGCCCCTCCCCGCAGGGGCTACGCATTACCCACATCTCGGAGGGTCTGGAAAGCGAGAGTGAAGTCGAAGAGTCTGCGCAGCCCGATCCAGAGGCTTTTGACCCCCGGCTCACCATCGCCCTTGCGTCCCAGGAAGCCGCCGAAGGAGGCGATCTC
>DASYWD010000135.1 GCA_035936415.1 Longimicrobiaceae bacterium | reverse complement strand
GGCGGAGGCACCGCGGCCGGAGCCGGTGCGCGCCGAGCCTCCCGCCCCGCGGTCCGCGCCGGTGGAGCGGCCCCGCGTGGAGCGCCCGCAGGAGACCCCGGCGGAGCGGTAGGGCGGGGCGGGCACCCGCCCCCTGGAAGCACCGACGGCTCCTCACCCTCCCGCGTGGAGGGTGGGGAGTTTTGCATGACGAGGGACGATGCTGAAGACGCTGCAGGACGAGCTGGTCGGGTGCCGCAGGTGCCCGCGGCTGGTGGAGTGGCGGGAGCGGGTGGGGCGCGAGAAGCGCCGGGCCTACCGCGAGTGCGACTACTGGGCGCGGCCGGTGCCCGGCTTCGGTGACGCGGAGGCGCGGCTCCTGGTGTTCGGGCTGGCGCCCGCCGCGCACGGCGCGAACCGTACGGGGCGGGTCTTCACCGGCGACCGCTCCGGCGACTGGCTCTTCGCAGCCTTGCACCGCGCCGGGTTCGCCAGCCAGCCGACCTCCGAGCACGTCGGCGACGGGCTCACGCTGCGGGACGCCTGGGTGACCGGGGCGGTGAAGTGCGCGCCGCCGGACAACCGGCCCACCCCCGAGGAGCGGGACGCCTGCGCCCCCTGGGTGCTGCGAGAGCTGGAGGCGCTCCCCCGCCTCCGCGCCGTGGTGGCGCTCGGCGGCTTCGCCTGGGGGCAGATGCTCCGCCTCCTGCGCGAAGCGGGGCGCCCCGTCCCCGTCCCGCAGCCCCGGTTCGGGCACGGGGCGGAGGTGCCGCTGGCGGACGGGCTCACCCTGATCGGCTCGTACCACCCCAGCCAGCAGAACACCTTCACCGGCCGGCTCACGCCGGAGATGCTGGACGAGGTCTTCGCCGCCGCGCGCCGGGCCATCGGGTAGGTCGGGAGCGCTCGCCGAAGCTGTCCCGATCGGCGCCGTCCAGGAGGCCGTCTACTCGCCGACCTGGACGTCGCCGACCACCCGGAGGTTCTGAAGAGATCCCTCCGTCCGCGACTCTTCCGCGTCCGGAACGTACGGCTCCCGGTCTCCGGCGGGATCGCTCCGTCCCACCACGATCGCGGAGACCATGCGCAGGACCGCGGCGGTGACCTGGCCCTGCTGCGCATGGCTGGCCCGGATCGCTTCCAGCAGCGGCTCCACCGCGGCGCGCACCACCTCCGGCAGCTCCTCCAGCGCGGAACCGGTCTCCGGTACCGACTGCGGCTCGCGGGGGGCGGCGGACGCGGCCGCGCCCATGGCCTGGAGCCCGCCCGCGATGTCGGCGAGCTGGGCGACCACGCGGCCGCCGATGTCGGCGTCGTCCGTGCCCATCGCCTTGTTGCGCAGGAAGTCGCGCTTGATCTGCTCCCAGCGGGCGGCTTCTTCGGGGGTGAGCACGCCCCGCAGCTCCCGGAGCTTGAGCAGGTTCTCCTCCGCGCCCGTGGTGAGGAGCTGCGCCTCGCCGAGGTAGTGGTCCGTGACGAGCTGCTGCAGCTCCCCCTCGTTCATCACCGGCGAGATCTTCTCCGCCAGCTTGTTCATGTTCCGGTAGCTGCCCTGCAGCCGAAACGCGGGCTCGGTACGGTACCGGTCCGCCTGCCCCGCGCTCGCGATGTACTGCTGGTTCACGCGGTACACGACGTCGCGCACCTGCATGAGCCGCTGCAGCGTCGCCACGATCTCGTTGACCTCGGCCGCGCCGTAGGCGTGGCTGAGCGCGTTCGTGGAGACCTCCAGACCCTTTGCCCGGTCTACGAAGAGGTACAGGTCCGCGATGTCCCGCGTCGCCAGCGGCGCGAGCACCGGGTTGGAGGTCAGGCTGTTCTCGACGTAGCTAAGCGTGAATACGTCCTCCATCCCGCCCAGGACGTCGCCCAGGTTGTAGACGTCGGCGCGGTTGGCGAGCATGTCCGGGATCTTGAAGACCTCCCCGGACTCTGTGTACGGGTTCCCCGCCATGACCACGCAGAACTTCTTGCCGCGCAGGTCGTAGGTCTTCGTGCGGCCCCGCCACACGCCCTCCATGCGCCGCGTGCCGTCGCAGAGCGAGATGAACTTCTGCAGGAATTCGGGGTGCGTGTGCTGGATGTCGTCCACGTACAGCATCACGTTATTCCCCATCTCCAGTGCCAGGTTGAGCTTCTCCAGCTCCTGGCGGGAGGTCGCGTCGGGGGCCTGTGCCGGGTCCACCGACCTCACCTCGTGGCCCAGGGCGGGGCCGTTGACCTTGACGAAGACCAGTCCCAGGCGGTGCGCCACGTACTCCATCAGCGTGGTCTTCCCGTACCCCGGCGGCGAGATCATCATGAGCAGCCCCATCAGGTCGCTGCGCTTGCTCTCGCCCACGGTGCCGATCTGCTTGGCGAGGTTGTCGCCGATGATCGGCAGGTAGACGTCGTTGATCAGCCGGTTGCGGACGAACGAGGTCAGCGGCCGCGCCTGCAGCTCCCCCAGCCGGAGCGCGTCCCGCTCGCGCGTGGCGACCTCGTGGCGGATCGCCTGGTAGCGGCGGTAGCCCGGCAGGAACCGGTCGCGGTGCGCCTGCAGCCGGGCGCGGAAGTCGTCCACCGCCAGCGTCAGGCGCCCCCCGTCGATCCGCGGGTGCTCGCCTAGCAGCCCTTCCACCGTGACCAGCGGCGGGGCGTCGCTCGGCCGGCGGGACACGCCGTCGCGGGTGAGGACCAGCGCCGCCGCCTCGGGGACGTACCGGGCGAACGGGGCCAGCTCGGCGTCCGTGCACAGCGCTTCCAGCCAGTGGACCACGTGCACGTACCGGGCGGCCGGGCGATCCCGGAGCTGCTCCAGGGTGCGGTCGAAGGCGGCCGCGAGGTCGGCGTCCTCCAGGCGGGAACGGAGCGCGTCCGCGAGCTCCCGGGCGGGAAGGGAGAGCACGAGCCCTTCCTGCCCCCCGGCCAGCTCGTCGAAGAGGTAGGCAGCGGCGTTCGCGGCGACCGCGGCGTCGAACGGCAGGCCGCTGGAATCCGCATACTCCTCCAGACGCTCCGCCATCTCCGTTCGGAGCGTGTCCGCCGCGGACCGCGATCCGAACAGGGCGTGCATGGCGCGGGCGCCCGAGACCCGTGAGCGCCACTCCTGCACGTCCGCCTCTCCCCGTGCGGCCACCTGGAACAGCGCCGCGAGCGCACGCGGCTCCGGCGCGTGGACCAGCGCGCCCGCGTCGGCGAGCTGCGCGAGGTAGGCGCGCAGGATCAACGTGGCGTCGTGGTCGTGGACGCCCCGCTGGTAGCCGTCGCGGTACCGGGGCGCGGCGAAGCCGGCCACGGTCCGGGCCAGCACGTCGACGTCCGCGGACTGGCGCAGCAGCAGGTCGAGCGTGAGGCCATCGGTACCGGCCTCCGCCGCCGTCAGGATCTCGCCCGCCAGGTACTCGCCCCGGTAGAGCGCGGGGGACTCCGATTCAAGCGACGCCTGCCAGTACTCGCGGAGCGCGGCGAGCTCCTCGCTGTGGATCGGCTCGATGAAGTCCGTGCCGGTCAGGTGGACCGCCAGCTCGTCCCCGCGCGGCAGGATGGTGAGGTCCAGCGGCTGCGTGCTGACGCTGAAGCGGTGACGGCCCAGCCGGATCACCTTTCCGCCGTCGTCGAACAGGTCGCTGCGGTCGCGCAGCGCGCGCACCGCCGCGTCGCGGGCGCCCTTGACGCGCGCCTCGACGTCGTCCGCCTTGACCGGGTCCCGGAGGGCGCGCAGCCGCTCGGCCAGCTCGCGCACCTTGAGGATCAGCGGGTCCCCGGCGAAGAACGCGTTCAGCTCGTCGGCGGAGGCGAACTTCTCGGTGCGGCGGCCCAGGCCATCGAGGATGCGGCTCGCGGCCTCCAGCACCGTCTGCGCCTTCCGCTGGCGGTCGTCCAGCAGCGCCTGCCGGTGGGCGTCGAAGCTCTCCAGCAGCTCCTCGCGCTTGGCCAGGATGTCGTCGAGGAACTGCTCGTGCTCGCCGAACTGGCTCTCGATCTCCTCCAGCTGCACCATGAGACGCGAGAGCTGCTCGTCCGCGCGCTCCGGGTCCGTGGCCAGGGCGAGCGCGCTCGCCACGCTCTGCCCGAAGAGCGCGAACTGGGCGCCGAACTGGGCGACCGCCTCGGACGAGGCCAGCGTCCTGCGGCGCTGGCCCGCCCGCGCCCGCGCCTGGTTGAGCCCGGCGTAGATCGCGGAGATCGCCTCCACGACCCGCGTGCGCTGCACGGCGTCGTCCACCCTGAGCGTCGCCATCAGCTCGGACAGCATCTCCAGGTCGGCGGACATCGCCTCCAGGGCGGCGAGCGTCTCGCCGAGCGCGCTCGCCGTCTCGGCCTGCTGTGCCCGGGCGTCCAGCGCCTGCAGGCGCTCCGCGAACGGTGCCAGCGCCATGTCCCCGGAGAGGAACTCGCCGGTGGCCGCCCCGATCCGCTCGTGCTCGGCCTGCAGCTCGGCGCCCATCGCGTCGATCGCCGCCGTGTCGACGTAGCGGAGGTCGCGGATCGTCAGCAGGCGGCCCCGCTGGCGCGTGATCTCGCCCAGCGCGTCCACGAAGTCCTGGATCTGCGTCCACTCCTCCGGGAGCAGCCGGCCGAGCAGCGCGGAGTGGTCCGTGCGGGCCTGCGCCATCGCGGCGTCGGACTGTCGGCGGATGCTCTCCACCTTCTCGAACTCGTCCAGCACGGACTCGCCGGTGGCGGCGATCTCGTGCAGCAGGCTCGCCGCGCCCCGGCAGTCGGCGTCGTCCAGCCAGTGGTGCGCGTCGAAGAGCCGGCGCGTGTTCCGGACGAGCAGCTGGTAGCGCTGCGCCGAGACTTCCGGGCGCTCGATCTCGCGGGCCAGCTCGAACAGGCTGGAGATGCCCCGCACCAGCTCGGCGTTGCCGAGCCTCCCCATGAAGCTGCTCCCCGGCGGGCGGCTCGCGGCGAACTCGTCCGACACGAACGGCGTCTGCCAGATCTGCATCGGGTGCACGCGCGTGGGCGCATCGCCCTCGGCGTCGAACAGCACCATGCGGCCGTCCCCCAGCACGGCGTGGCCGTGGCCGAAGAGGGGGCTCTGCAGCCGGCGCTGGATCATGTTGTAGACGAACAGCGCGGACCGCCCGCCCTCGTGCTCGTAGAAGACGTACATGACGTCTTCCCCGTTCGGCGAGTGGATGGCGCGCTGGAACCGCATGCCGTCCATCCGCGCGTCGAACGCCTTGTGCTCCCCGTTCTGCAGGTAGTAGCCGCCCGGGAAGATGATCCCGTGGTCCTCCGGCAGCTGCACGCACGCCTGCACGATGGCGTCCACGCGCTGCACCCTGCCGGTCAGGGTGTTGAAGACGAACCCGCGCCAGGCCGTCTCCCGGTACGGGAGGACCTTGAGCAGGACCAGCGACCCGACGCGGGCGAAGTCGAAGGTGGCGTCGTCCAGCGACTGCGTCTTCTCCTCGACCGGCTCGCTGTGGATCCCCTCCCCCGTCTCGGTGTTGTTCTCGACCTTGATGGTCAGGTCGCCGCCCGTGGTCTCCACGAACAGCGTGTCCAGCACGTTCAGGTGCGGGAAGCGGCCGCTGACCATCTGCTCGCGCCCCGCGCGGGTCCACTCGAAGTCGAACGGCGGAGGGAACGTCAGGTCGCGCTCGCCGCGGGCGTCGATGTACGTCGGCTCGCCCCGGGGCGGGATCGCCCAGCGGAACACGCGGACGTCCGTGCTGCGCTCGCCGATCTGGAAGGCCGCCAGCAGCTTGCCGCCCGCCACGTCCAGCTGCAGCAGGCGCGCGTTCTTATAGTAGGCGTAGAGCTCGTTGAAGTCGCGGAGGAAGGCCGCGTCGCCCAGGAAGCTGCCGGACACGTCCGCCGCCTCGACGTCGAAGCCGTCCGGGCCCTGCACCAGCCGGTAGAGGCCGAAGACGTCCTCCACGCGGGTGGTGGTCTTCAGCCCCAGGAAGACGTTGTAGCCGAAGAGCAGCCGGTCCCCGACCGGGACGATGTCCCGGCCGACGCAGTTGTGCTCGGTGTGGATCCGGAGGCGCCCGACGACCTCCAGCCGGCTGTCGCCGAACTCGGCCAGCCGCTGGTCGTTCAGCGCGCCGGCGACCTCCCGGAGGCGGGTGCCCTGCTCGACCAGGCGGCGGCGCAGGACCTCGTACGCGCCGCCCTCGGCCACCGCCTGGTCGACGGACGCATCAGCGGACGCATCGGCAATGGCCTCCTGCGTGGCCGGGGACTGCTCGGTCATCGAATCCACCTGGAATCCGCTGTGGAGATCCGGGGGCGCCGGGCGCCCCCGGCGCTTCCCTGCCTCAGCCGACGGGGTCGGCCTTCGGCGCGACCTGCTCGAACACTTCCGGCGTGATCGGCACCACCGCGGGGGCGTGGGCCGCCAGGCGCTCCCGCGCCGCGCCGCCGCCCGCGCCCAGGAAGCGCTCTATCAGTTCCTGCACGATGGGGCTCTTCCCCGCGAGGCCCTCGATGGACTTGCCCAGCGTGAGCGACTTGGAGAGCATCTCGAACATGCCGCCGTCGCCGCCCACCAGGTCGATCTTGGCGTTGCGGAGCGCGGACGCGATGACCTCCGCGTTCTCCTTGCTGACGTCCCGGCCCGCGCTGATGGCGGCCATCGCCTGCTCCAGGTGCGTCTCCAGCGTCATGCGGAACTCCTCGTGCTGGCGGGCACGGTCGCTCAGCGAGTCGATGGCCTCGAACTTCTTGGTCAGGCCCTCGGCCTCGGCGGTGAGCTTCTTCGCCGTGACGGTCGCCTCTGCCCCGCCCACGGACTCCACCGCCGTCGCCTTCGCCTGGCCCAGCTTGGCCTCGCCCTCGGCCTGGGCGCCGAGCCGCTCCGCCAGCACGCGCGCTTCGGCGCTCCCCTGCTTGTAGGCCGCGTCCGCCTTCGCCTCGATCACCCGCGCCTCGGCGGTCCCCACCTTCTCAATGGCGGTCGCCTCGGCCTCGCGGACCGCCGCCTCGGCCAGGCCGGGCGCGGCCATCTCCACCCGGAGCCCCTCGGCCAGGACGCGCTTGGCCTCGGACTCCCGTGTCGCGGCATCCAGCTGCGCCTGCGCCAGGGTGGTGATCTCCACCGCCCTGTACCGGGCGGCGGCCTCGGCGGCCTCGGCCTCCTTGATCGTGCGGACCATCGCCTCCTGCGCCTCGGCTTCCGCGGCCAGCACCCGCGCCTGCTTCTCGCGCTCCGCCTCGGAGACCACGCGCACCTCCTTGATCCGCTCCTCCTCGACGGTCACCGTCTTGTCGATCGCGATGCGCTCGCGCGTGATGTTGGCCACGTCCTTCTTTCCGACCTCGACCACCTTGTCGCGCTCCACGCCCTGCAGCTGGACTTCGCGGTCGGTGGTGACCTTTTCCATCTGGCGCGCGCGCTCGACCCGCTCGGCCTCGATGGCGACGGCGCGCTCGCGGTTCTGCGCGGCGACCTCGATCTCGCGCTGCACGTTCTGCTCGCGGATCTGGAGCTTTTCATCGGATTCGAGCCGGGCCTGCTCGGCGATCAGCCGCTGCTCTTCGCGTACGCGGGCGGTCTCCGCCGCCTCGCGCGCCTGGATCGTCTCGATCTCCCGCTTCTGGCGTGCCTCGGCCTCGGCCTGCTGGCGCTCCAGGGCCAGCAGGGCCTCGCGGGCCTCGACGTTCTTCTTGGTGATCGCGAGCTTCTCGTTCTGCTCCAGCTCGTTGGTCACCACGTTCTGCGTGGCGGTGCGCTCGGTGATCTTCCGGATCCCCTCGGCGTCGAGGATGTTGTTCTGGTCGAGCAGGTGCTTCGGCGTCTGCTCCAGGTAGTCGATCGCGACGTCCTCCAGGACGTACCCGTTGAGGTCGTTGCCGATGACCTTGATGATCTCGTCCCGGAACTCCTGGCGCTTCTCGAAGAGCTCGGTGAACTCGAACTTCTTGCCGACCGTCTTCAGCGCTTCGGAGAACTTCGCGTTGAACAGCTCGTCGACCGCGTTGCGGTCGGACGCGCGGCCCGCCCCGATCGCCTTCGCCACGCGCAGCACGTCTTCCTGCGTCTCGTTCACGCGCAGGTAGAAGGCGACGGCGATGTCGGCCCGCATGTTGTCGCGGCAGATGAGGCCTTCCTTGCCGCGCCGGTCGACCTGCAGGGTGATCAGGCTGATCCGCATCAGCTCGGCCTTGTACAGGACCGGAATGACCAGGCTGCCGGTGAAGCGGACCTTGGGCACCGAGCTCAGGTCGTTGACGATGAGCGCGGTGCCCTGCTCGACCTTGACGTAGAAGGCGCTGAACAGGGCGAAGGTGCCCATGAGCACGACGAGCAGGACGCCTGCACCGATCAGGAACGGCATGACGAGGGACACACTCATTTCGACCTCTCTTGGGGCGGGGATTGGCTTACCGGCCGAGGAACTGCTTCTCCGAGATCACGCGATACGCATGCTGCCCTTCGAGGTACTCGATGAGCACGATCCGGTCGCCGCGCTTGAGCTGACCGGGCTCGTCGTGACGAACCTGCAGGATAAGGCCTGCTCCGCCGTCGTCGACGGCCGCCTGGCCGTAGTCGGGAGCCAGCGTGGGGGTGACGATGGTCCCGACCCGGCCGAGGAGGGAGGGCTCGGCCGGAGCGCGAAGCCTCGACAGCCAGCGGCCGACGGGGCGCAGCAGGAGCGACGTGACGGCCGCGCTGGGGACGAGCACCGCGAGCAGCACCCCGGCGCCGGCCAGGACGCGTAGGCCGTCCGGCAGGTGCCGGAGCACGAGCAGGTGCACGAAGTACGTCCCGAACCAGGCCGTGAAGCTCAGCGCCGTGACCACCACCATGACGGGCACGTCGGACAGCCTCAGCCTGGCGAGCATCGCAGCCGCGCCGCTCGCGTCGCTCACCTCGCCATCCCCGCCGAGCAGCGCGTCCGGGGCGTCGGCGTCGACCAGGTCCGTGGCCGCGAGTAGCCAGTAGACGACGCTCACGCTCAGCAGGACGCTGAAGACGACTGTCGGGAAGGTGAGGGCGGTCTGCAGGAATTCGCTCACTGTGCGCTCGATCGACTGTGGCCTGACGACGATGTCTCGACCCGGGCAAGGCACCCGGCGCGATGCCTTCTCAATCCGGACGTAGGTATGACGCCTGGGGTTTCAAGCCTGCGGGAATGGCAGCGGGTCTGCTCCCCGTGGGGAGCTCTTCCGCGCGGGATGGGCGCTCCCGCAGCGCGAAAAGGGGAGGCGGTACATGACGCCCCTTGAAGCTAACTCCGAAGTTCTCATCGCTCCAGTGCTCGTCTGCGACGGCCCGGTGCCGCACGGCGCCTCCCCGTCCGGCCCGGCCCGTGCATGGGCACTTTCCTGATGGCGGCGTCGGATCTATGATACGTCCGGCGAGCGATCGTTCGTTACCCCGTCATTTCCTGGTCCCGAGGCCGGAGGCCGCCCCGCGCGCGCTCCGGGTTGCATCCCCACCGCTCCCCGCGCCGCGCCCGCCGGTGGAGCTCCAGCCAGAGGAGGGCAGGATGAGCGACCGTCCGTGGGTTCCGCACTACGCCGAAGGCACCCGTCCCGAGATCCCGCCGATCCCCTTCCGCCACATCGCCGAGATGGCGCGGCAGTCGGCGGCCCAGCACGCCTCGACCACCGCGTTCACGCAGTGCATGCCGAACGGCATGGACGCCTCGCTCACCTACGCCGAAGTGGACCGCCACTCGGACGAGTTCGCGGCGTACCTGCGCGGGAAGCTGGGGCTGGAGGCGGGAGACCGGGTGGCGGTGCAGATGCCCAACTGCCTGGCCTACCCCATCGTGGCGCTCGGGATCTTCAAGGCGGGGTGCGTGCTGGTGAACACCAACCCGCTGTACACCCCGCCGGAGATGATCCACCAGTTCTCCGATGCAGGCGCGCGGGTGCTGGTGATCATCGACCTGTTCGCGGACCGGCTCCCGCCCGTGCTCCCGAAGACACCGGTGGAAACGGTGGTGACGGTCCGGATCACGGAGTTCTTCCCGGTGCTGCAGGCCGTCCTGATCCGGACGGTGCTCAAGTACGTGAAGAAGCAGCTTCCGCCCACCACGGTGCCGCACACCTCCTTCCAGGATGCGCTCTCCGCGGGGAGGGACCGGCTCAAGGGGGGCGTGGACCTGCAGGGATACCTGGCCGGGGTGGACCACGGGACGGTGGCGGCGCTCCAGTACACGGGCGGGACGACCGGCGTCTCCAAGGGGGCCATGCTGACCCACGGCAACCTCCTCGCCAACACGGCGCAGATGCTGGAGATGAACCGGATGCACCTCCTGCCGGAGGACGTCATCATGACGGCGCTCCCGCTGTACCACATCTTCGCCTTCACCGTCAACTTCCTGGGCTTCTACCAGATGGGGGGAGGGAACATCCTCATCCCCTCCCCCCGCCCCCCCGCCAACATGCGCAAGGCGTGGGAGAAGTACCCCATCACCTGGCTCTCGGGGGTGAACACCCTGTTCAGCGCCCTGCTCAACGAGGAGTGGTTCGCGAAGAATCCGCCGAAGCACCTCAAGGTGTCGGTGGCGGGCGGGATGGCGCTGCACGAGGCGGTGTCGAGGCGCTGGGAGGAGATGACCCGGACCCCCGTCGTGGAGGGATACGGGCTCACCGAGACGTCGCCGGTGGTGACCTTCAATCCGCTGGGCGGGAAGGTGAAGGTCGGCAGCATCGGGATCCCCATCCCCTCCACCGACGTGCGCTGCGCGGACGATTCCGGGAACACGGTCGCCACCGGCCAGCCCGGGGAGCTGCTGGTGAAGGGGCCGCAGGTGATGCTCGGCTACTGGGAGCGCCCGGACGAGACCGCGAAGACCATCAAGGACGGGTGGCTGCACACGGGGGACGTCGCGACCATGGACGAGGAGGGGTACGTCCGCATCGTGGACCGGATGAAGGACATGGTCCTGGTCAGCGGCTTCAACGTCTACCCCAACGAGGTGGAGGACTGCATCGCCAGGCACCCCGGGGTGCGCGAGGTGGCGGTGATCGGGGTGGTGGACGAGCGCACGGGGGAGGCGGTCAAGGCGTTCGTCGTGCCCGGGACCCCCGCTCCCACGAGCGACGACATCATCCGGCACTGCCGGGAGTCGCTGGCGCCGTACAAGGTGCCCAAGCACATCGAGTTCCGCGACGACCTCCCCAAGAGCCCCGTCGGGAAGATCCTCCGCAAGGACCTGCGTCCCGGTGCGGCGGCAGCGCCGGTGCAGGGGGTCTGACGAGGGAATCGCCGGGAGCCGGCGGGAGAATGCGGCGGGGGCTACCGGGGCGCGAGCGCTCGGCCGAGAAGCCGGAAGAAGCGGAAGACCTCCACCCCGTAGCGCATGGGATCGAGCCCCCCGGACCCGGTGGAGTGGGCGAAGAGGTGGGAGACGGTGGCGGAGGGGCGCGTGTGCGCGGGGAGGGCACGGCGCATCCGGAGCGTCTCGGTGTAGGGGATCAGCCGGTCGGCGCGCCCGTGCGCCAGCACCACGCGCGTGCGGAGGGCGGGGAGCACGGGGCCCGGATCGAGCCCCGGGTCCGCCGCGAGGGCGGCGTCCGCGACGCGCCGCGCGAGGTGCCGGCCCGCGTCCAGGTCGACGACGGGTCGGGCGGCGGGCGGAGCGAGCAGGTCCCAGACCTCCTGCTCGTCCGGGGCGAGGGTGCGCCGGATCGAGGCGCGCAGCACGTCGTACACCGGGTCCCCGGCGTCCACCCCGCGCCTCCCCGCGTCGATCGCGAGCGTCCGGAGCCCCTCCGCCACCGCGCCCATCCCGTGGTACTCCGGGACGCCGGTCAGGAAGTTGCCCGCCACGATCCACCGGCCGTAGGGGTCGGGGTGCATCCGCCGCACCCGCCCCTCCCACTCGTACTCGCCGGTGCACATGCAGCGCATGGTGTGCTGCATGTCGCAGTACCCGCCGAACCCCACGACCGTGCGGACGACGGACCGCACCCGCGGATCGGCCGCGGCGACCAGCGCCATGGTCGCCCCCATCGAGAACCCCACCACGCTCACTCCGCCCGGCCTCGCCTCCGGGCGCCCGGCCAGGTAGGCGGCGCCCCCCTCGATCGTCTCGCGCGCGGCCGCCGAGTCCACCACCAGCGCGCGCCAGCGCGGGACGTCGGGAACCAGCACCGCGTTTCCCGCCGCGCGCAGGGCGCGGACGAAGCGCAGCAGCGACGCGTGCCGCCGCCCCGGAACCGTGAGCCCGTGCAGGACGACCCAGGCGGGGGCCGGGCCGCGTCCCGGGGGGGGGTAGAAGGTGCCCTCCACCTCTTCGCCCGCGACCCGGAGAACGACCTCTTCTTCGGGGAGGCCGGGGTCGGTCCGGAGGTAGTCGCCCAGGAAGCGGGCCGCGCGGATGCTCATGCGGGTGCGATCATCCGGCCCGGAGCACGTCCAGGTACACGTCCGGGCGCTCCAGGTCGGGAAAGTGGCCGCACCCGTCGATCTCCATCCAGCGCGCGTGCGGCAGGTGGGTGAGGATGGACCGCCGGTCCGTGTCCCGGTGCGTCCCGTCCGCCCCGCCCCAGAGGACGGCCGCGGGCTGCTGCACCCCCGACAGGTCGGGGCTCTCGGCGCGGAACACCTGGAAGCCCGAGGCCAGGCAGAAGCAGGCCCCGCGCTCGAAGGCGCGGAGCGTGGTCCGCAGGTACGGCTCCGGGTCCGCACCGGGGGGGAGGGCGGACCGGTACCACTGCCGCGCGATCAGGCGCCGGGTGGCGCGGACCGCGGCCTGGCCCAGGACGGGAGTGTTGAAGATGCCGAGCACGTCCTCGCGCAGCACCCACCGCTTCATCTCGTCGGCGGAGGGGATCTGCATCAGCACCAGGCGCTCCACCTGGTCGGGGCGGCGCCTGGCCACCACGAGCGCGGCGAACGCCCCGAGGCACGACATCGAGAGGGTGGCCGCGCGCACCTCCAGGCGGTCGAAGAGCTCGACGAGGGTGCTCGCCCACTCGTCGAGGGTGAAGCGGAAGCCGGGCTTCGGGTGGGAGAAGCCGAAGCCGGGCGCCTCCAGGCAGATGACCCGGAACTCCGGCGCGAGCCGCTCGATGAGCCGGTCGTAGTGCTCGATCGTGTTGGGCGGGTCGGGTACGATCACCAGCGTGCGCCCGCCGCTCCCGGTCACGCGCACGCGCACCCGGGCGGCGGGGAGGTCGACCAGCCGCGTGTCCGGGGTGGACGGGAGGCGCGAGCGGCCTCCCGCCAGCCAGCGGCTGTCCAGGCGAGCCCCCGCCCGCGCGGCCCAGGGCCGCATTCCGGCGCCCGGCTACGCCAGCCCCGGCACCGCCGGCTGGACCACCGCCGGCTGGAGCGCGGCGGCATCGGAATACTGCGCGGCCACCCGGAGCCGGAGCGCCTCCAGCGCCGGCTCGACCGGCTTCGGGTGCCGGAAAGCCATGAGGCTCTTCCAGAGCGCCTCCCCCCACCCGAGCGTCCGGTACGGGTAGCCGTTCTCCGCGCAGAAGCGCTGCAGGACGACGCTCATCTGCGGGTAGTAGACGTGGCTGATCCCCGGAAAGAGGTGGTGCTCGATCTGGTAGTCGACCCCGGCGCACAGGAGCCGCCCGAACCACCCCGTCCGGAAGTTCACGGTCGTCGCGGTCTGGAGCAGGATGTAGTCGGAGTTCCGCTTGTACTCCGCCCGGTTCGAGTGCCCCTCCATGGGGAGGAAGCTGGCCTCCACCGGGAAGTGGGCCGGGGCGAACCCCGCGAACATGGCGTACCCCATCAGCGCGCTCCGGAGCAGGTAGAAGCCGAGCACGTGCTGCACCGGGAAGAAGAGCAGGGGGACGCCGATCCAGAGCGCGTAGTGCGAGAGGACCACCCCAACGTCGATCCAGTGCATCCGGCTCCGCCCGCGGGGGTCGCGGAGCGCACCCGCCAGGTAGCGCAGCGAGGTGTACGTGAGGTTCAGGTGGTTCAGCGCGATCGCCAGCGGGACCAGCACCCACTGGTGCCGGTAGTACAGGCGGCGGAGCGGCCCGCCCTGGTTGAACTCCTCCTCGGTGAGCGCGAACCAGGGGAGGAGGTCCACGTCGTCGTCCAGGCCGATCACGTTGGGCGTGGGGTGGTGCACGGCGATGTGCTTGGTGTACCAGTACATCGCCGACGCGCCGAACATGAACGGATAGCCGAAGAAGGTGAGCGCCTTGTTCACCCAGAGCCGGTCGCTGGTGGCGTTGTGCGACGAGGTGTGGGTGCTGGTCGCGATCCCGAGGTTGCCGAGCGTCATCGCGAGGAGGCCGGCGACGCGCACCCCGAGGGGATCCGCCCAGATGAAGACGGCGGTGCCCCCGAGGGCCAGCAGGAGATGAAAGACCATCTCACCGATTACACGCCCTGGCCTCTTCTGAGTGAACCCCAGCGCGGTGAACTCCTTGTACAGCAGGGTGAGACCGTGCACGAGTGCCTCCGGTGGGTACGTGGGTTCAGACCCGATGCAGCGGCATCGGTCCGGCGTAGTCCTTCATGAACAGCACCTGGTACAGCGCGGCGTCCGAGTACGAGGCCGCGGCGACGGCGCAGGAGAGGTAGTACTCCCACATGCGGCGGAAGCGGGCGTCGTAGCGCACGGGGTCGAGCCGGTGCTGGTTGGCCCGGAAGCTCTCCAACCAGCCGTGCGCCGTGTAGCCGTAGTGGCGGATGAGGTTCTCCACGTCCCGGATGGCCAGGCCGTGGCGCTCGCACCCGGCGGTCATCTCCGAGAGCCGGGGCTGCCCCGAGCCCGGGAAGATGTACTTCTGGGTGAACGGGTCGTGCTCGTTGCGCTGCCCGTTGCACCCGACCGCGTGCACCAGCCCGATCCCGTGCGGCGGGAGCACCGCGGCGATCCGGGCGAAGTAGCGTCCGTACTCCTTGCGCGGTAGGTGCTCCATCATTCCCACGCTCACCACGCGGTCGAACTCCCCCTCGATGGAGCGGTGGTCCCGCAGCTCGATGCGGACCCGGTCTCCGACGCCGGCGCTCCGGATCCGCTCGTTGCCGTGCTCGTGGTGCCGCTGGCTGGTGGTGATCCCCATGCCGGTGGCGCCGTAGTGGGTGGCCGCGTGGACGAGGAGCCCGCCGAAGCCGCAGCCGATGTCGAGGAGGCGGTCGCCGGGACGCAGCTCCAGCTTCTGGCAGATGCGGTCGAGCTTGTTGAACTGCAGCTCGTCGGGCGAATCGCCCGGCGTACGCGCGTAGCCGCAGGAGTAGGTGAGGGTGGAGTCCAGGAACGACTCGAACAGGTCGTCGCCGAGGTCGTAGTGCTGCTGGACGTGCCCCCACTGGCGGCCGCGGAGCAGGTTGGCCGCCTGGACCTTGAAGACCTTCCAGGCGGTCGCGGGGTCGGCGCGGACCTTCCGGTCGATCCGGTTGCGAAGGAGGATGGCCAGGAAGTCGTGGACCTCGCCCTCCTCCATCGTCCAGTCGCCGTCCATGTAAGCCTCCCCCAGCCCCAGGTTCCCCTCGCCGAGCACGCGGCGGAAGAACCGGGGGTCGTGCACGCGGAGGGTGGGGACCGATTCGGCCCCCTCCGCCGCGCCGACCACCACCGGCGCGCCGTCCACGATCAGGCGCAGGGCGCCGTGGGAGAGGTGCTTGTCGAGCAGCTCCAGGAAGACGGCCTGGGCCGCTCGGGAGCCGCGGTCGGGACGGCGGCGGGTCGGAGGAGCGGGTACGGCGGCTCCGGGGGCGTCCTGCACCGGGATGGGCTTCATGAGTGACTCCGGGAAAGGTCGGCCGTGCTCGGGGACAGGGCGGCGGCGCCGGCCGGCGAGGGACGGGTGGCGGCCAGGAGCCATTCGGCCGCCTCGGGCCAGAGCGCCTCCCGCCCCGGTCCCCGGAAGAAGCCGCTGTGGGCGATCTTCGGGAGCCTCAGGGCCCGGGGCACCATGTGCCGGTGCTCGGCCGCGGCGTTCCGGTACTGCGCGACGAGGGCGTCCACGGAGCGCCGGGGGGCGAAGGGGTCGTCCGCGAAGCTGTAGGCCAGGAGCGAGCCCCGGAACCGGTCGAAGTACGTGCGGAGCGGCTCCCCACGCTCATCGACCATGTAGCGCGGGTTGCGGCACCAGCGGGCCCACTCGAGCGCGATCCCGGGCGGGAGGTTGTCGCCGAAGCCCAGGCGCCGGGCAGGGAAGTACCCGAGCATCCGCACCGTGCCCGGCAGGAACACGTGCCACACGAAGCGCAGCATGTAGCGCGCGGGCCGGTCCCAGTGCCCGCACCAGCCGATCTGGGAGGAGACGGTGAGCATCGCGGCGATCCGTCCGTTGTTGGGCGCCAGCCCCACGACCTGCCCACCGATGCTGTGCCCGATCACGGCGATCGTGCGCACCGGCTGGGCATCCGCGGTCCAGTCCAGGACGCCGGCGAAGTCCTTTCCACCCCATTCCTGGATGGTCCCCTGCGCTCCGCGGGGTCCGGTCGGGCGCGAATCGCCGATCCCCCTGTAGTCGTACGTCAGGACGGCGAAGCCCCGGTCGGCCAGGGCGCGGGCGAAGCGGTCGTAGAAGCCGCGCCTGACGCCCACCGCGGAGTTGAGGATGACGATCCTGCCGTTCGCCGCGGTGTCGGCCGGCTCGTACAGGGTGGCTGCCAGCGGGGTGCCGTCGGTCGCCGGGAGGGAGAGCGTCTCGATCTGCATTGGATGCACCGATGGTGATCCTGCCGCCTGCACGCAGGCTGTCATCCGAGGCGGATGACGAGCGCACATATCAAGACTTAGAGTAGGATGGATTCTCCGGGGTGTCAAGAGGGGCGCATGGCGCCGTACGACCCCGGCCCGGCGCCGGCGTCATTCCAGGGCCGCCGGGGCGCGGTAGATCCACCCTTCGCGCTCGATCGTGCCGCGCTCGGTGGGGTGGATGCGGAAGGGCTGCTCCAGGTCGTGACGGGCCAGGTAGGCCGTGAGGCAGGCGATCACGGCGTCCCAGGCGTCCTCCAGGGTGACGGCGACCGCCTCCAGCCCCGGGTCCGCGAAGGTAAGGTAGGGGCGGAGCGCCGCGGGGCGGGCGCGCACCTCGCCGGGGCGGGAGGGGGCGCGCTTGCAGCGGATCCCCAGGTCGGTGACGGTCCCGGAGGGGTACACCTCGATCAGCGTCGTCCGGGCGCGGGGGTGGGGCGCCTGGGGGAGGATGGAGACCTCGTCCGCTTCCCGGAGCTCGTGGAGCCAGCGGATCCCCTCGACCGTCTGCCGGTAGAGCCGCAGGTCGAGCGGGGCCATGGCGCCCCCGGTGTCGGTGCGCCGCGGCGCCTTGTGGTGCTCCGGGAGGGCGCTCCGTACCTCGTCGGCGGGGCGGTCGGCGACCCAGGCGGCCGTCGCCTCCCATCCCGCCGGTCCGCCGGTGAGCGCGGCGGCGGCGTCCGCCGGGAGGCCGAAGGGGAAGTCCGCGCCCCAGAGGATCGGCGCGTCCTCGCCCGCCTCCACCGGCTTCCGCCACCCCCCGGAGACGTGGTGGGCCAGGTCCTGGCGGAAGGCGTGGGGGCAGAGCGACACCACCTGGAGCTTGCCGTCGCGCTCGCGGCCGACCGCGCTCCACAGGTTGGAGAGCGGCTCCTTGGCGCCGGAAAAGTCGATCCCGCCGAAGTAGTCGAACATCAGGGAACAGGGAAGGGGGTTCATCCGGTGCACGCGCAGCGTGCAGCGCCACGGGAAGCAGCCCGCGGACGGCAGGCGGCGGGGCTACCTGCGGGCCGCGGGCAGGTCGGCGACGCGCTGGAGGAAAGCTTCGGCACGCTCGCGGCTGCCGTGAAGGGTGCGGGGGCGGTGCCCGCCTCCGGGGTAGCGGTGGTACTCGAAGTCGGGGGCGGCGGGTCCGAGGGCGCGGACCGCTTCGGCGAGGCGGTCCGCGTGCGCGACGGGGACCTCGTCGTCGCCGGTGCCGTGGTGCAGCTGCGTCGGCGGGAGGCGGTGGGCGAAGCGCGCGGGGGAGCGGCGCAGCAGCTCCAGCCGGGCGCGGGAGGCCGTGATGCGTCCGTCGCGCAGGGCGAAGAGGACGCTGTCCGCCATGTACCCCGCGCCCGGGAGCCGGGCGACCCGGCTGCGGACGGCCCGCTCCGCCAGGCGGCGGACCTCCGGGAGGAAGAAGTCGGTGGGGCCGGCGAAGCCGACCACCGCCTTCACCCGCGGGTCGCGGATCGCCGCCAGCATGGCGACCGCGGCGCCGCGGCTCCGGCCGAGCACGGCCACGCGTGTTCCGTCGGCCTCCGGGACGTGCTCCAGCGTCGCGCCCAGCAGCGCCATCACGTCGTCCACGTCCCGGTCCCAGGGGCTCGGCGGCCCCCCGGAGCGGTACCAGCGCAGGGGGGTCACGGCCAGGCGCTCGGAGCGGTAGGAGGGGAGCACCTGCACCCACCCCTCCGCCAGCGGGCCCTCGCGGAAGAACTCGTACGCGGTGACGCCGCGCTCGCCACCGTGGGCCACCACCAGCACCGGGAGCCTGCGCTCCGCCGCGCCGGGGGGCACCCGCAGCGCGCCGTAGTGCCGCACGCCGCCCACGGTGTGCGAGACGACCAGGGTGCGGCGCCCGTTCTCCTCCATCCGCTGCCACTCCACGCGGTAGCCGTGCACCCCGGTGTCGCGCCCGGCCCACTCGGCCTCCACCGCCGCCGCCTCCGCCGGGGTGGGTGGGGCGAAGAGCGCGTCCAGCAGCGTGTCGGCGGCGCCGGGGGCGAGTCGCGGGGCACAGCCGGGGAGCGCGGCGAGGAGGGCCACGAGCCCCCACGCCGCCGGGCGGGAGCGCCTCACCGCGGCGTCGTCTGCCGGTACCACTCGACGACCTCTGGGCGGCGCTCCGCGTTCGCCGGCCACTCCCCGCGCATGAGCGCCTCGATCTCCTCCGGCTCGCGCGGGGCGCCGGCGGAGACCCGCTCCACCCCCGCCGCGGTGACCAGGTAGTCGTCCTCGATGCGGACGCCGATGTCGCGGTAGCGCTCCACGGCGGGGCGGATGCGCGCGATCAGGGCGCGGTTGGCCGGCGTGTCGGGGAGGTGGTCCAGGACGTCGGCGCGAACGTAGATCCCGGGCTCGATGGTGAAGGCGCTCCCCACGGCGAAGGGGCCGAAGTAGGAGACGTCCGGGTCGTGCACGTCCAGCCCGATCCCGTGACCCACGCCGTGCATGTAGAAGAGCCGGTACTGCGGGCAGGTCCTCCCCTGGCCGCAGTCGTAGACGGCCTCCGGCGACTCGATGAGCCCCAGCCGGGCGAGCCCCTCCGCCACCGAGCGCGCGGCGGTCTGGCCGACCTGCTGCATGGTCGTGCTCCCCACCCGGATGGACGCCTCCGCGGCCTTCTGCGCGCCCAGCACGATGTCGTAGACAGCGCGCTGTTCCGGCGTGAAGGTGCCGCTCACCGGAACCGTGCGGGTGACGTCGGCGGCGTAGCCGCGGTACGAGGCGCCCACGTCCATCACCACCACCTCGCCGGCCTGCATGAAGCGGTCGGCGCTCCGGTAGTGCAGGGTGGTGGAGTTCGGACCGGAGCCCACGATGGTGGCGAAGGCCGGGCGCTCCGCGCCGTTGCGGCGGAAGACGTACTCGATGACGGCCTGCGCCTCGAACTCGTTCATCCCGGGCCGGATGGCCCGCATGGCGGCGCGCTGCGCCAGCACGGTGACGTAGGCGGCGCGGCGGAGCAGGTCCAGCTCGGCGGGCGACTTGGAGGCGCGGAGCCGCTGCAGCGGCTCCGCGAGCGGGACGACCCGCGTACCCGGGTGGCGCGCCACCAGCGCGGCGACGGCCTGCTGCTCCGGCCCCAGCCACTCCCCGTCCCCGGCCTCCGGCGAGAGCGTGTAGACGGTCCGGTGGCGCGCCACCAGCGAATCGAGGGCCGGCCTCAGGCGATCGACCGTGCGCGCGGGGATCCCGGTGAGCGCCTGCGCCCCCTCGGCCCCCAGGCGGATGCCGTCCCACACCTCGCGCGCGGGGTTCCGGGGGAGGACGAAGAGCTGCGCCCGCACGTCGCTCCCGGACTTCGCCATCACCAGCGCGGCGCCCGGCTCGGTGAGGCCGGTCAGGTAGCGGAAGGCGGGGACCTGGGCGAAGGGCGCGGAGGACTCCGACTCCGCCGCCCCGTACACCACCAGGACGCCGTCGCCCATGGCGGCGGCCAGGGCCTCCCGGCGCCGCGCGTACTCCTCTCGGGAGATCGGCGCGGCGGGCGGGAGCGCGGGGACGGCCCACTCCGCGGCGGGAATCCCCGCGGCGGTGGGCGAC
>DASYWD010000134.1 GCA_035936415.1 Longimicrobiaceae bacterium | reverse complement strand
CCGGAGGGCGCCGCGGCGCCCTCCGGCGGGAAGAGGAGCTCGCGGAGGTCCACCCCCAGGTGCGGCCGGAGCAGCTCGGCGCAGCGGTCCACCTCCTCCGCGAACGCCGGCTCTGCCGCGTACAGCCCCCGGGCCATCCCGGAGTACTGCTCGCCCAGCCCGGGGAACATGAAGACCACGGGGCGGCCGCTCCCCTCCCCCGCGCCCGCGTCTCCGGTGAGGAGACGCTGCGGGCCGCGCTCCCGCAGCTCCCGGACGGCATCCTCCCGGTCGCCCGCCATCAGGACGCGCCGGTGGCGGAACTCCCTCCGCCCCACCTGGAGGGTGTAGGCCAGGTCGGCCAGCGCCTGCTCCGGGTGCGCCTCCAGGTGCGTGGCGAGCCGGTCGGTGGCGGCCTCGAGCGCGGTGGTCGTCTTCGCGGAAAGGACGAGGAGCTGCCGGGGGCGCGAGGGGCCGCCGGGCGCCGGGGCGGGGGCCTCCTCCAGGACGGCGTGCGCGTTCGTGCCGCCCACCCCGAGCGAGTTCACCCCGGCGCGGCGCGGCGCGGCGCCCGCGGGCCAGTCGGCCAGCTCCGCGCCCACGTAGAAGGGGCTCCCGTCGAAGTCGATCCGGGGATTCGGCTCGCGGAAGTGCAGCGTCGGCGGGATCTGCCGGTGGCGCAGGGCGAGCGTCGCCCGGACCAGCCCCGAGACCCCCGCCGCGGCGTCCAGGTGCCCGATGTTGGTCTTCACCGAGCCCAGCGCGCAGAAGCCGCGCTCGGGGGTCCGGGTGCGGTAGGCCCGGGTGAGCGCCGCCACCTCGATGGGGTCGCCCATGGGGGTGCCGCTCCCGTGCGCCTCCACGTAGGAGATCGTCTCCGGCGGGACCCCGGCCATGGAGAGCGCCTCGGTCACGACCGCGGCCTGGCTGGCGACGCTGGGCGCGGTGTACCCCACCTTGGAGGCCCCGTCGTTGTTGACGGCCGACCCCCGCACGATGGCGTAGACGTGGTCCCCGTCGTCCAGGGCGTCGGCCAGGCGCTTGAGGACCACCACCCCCGCGCCGTTCCCGTTCACGGTGCCGCGCGCCTCCGCGTCGAAGGCCCGGCAGTGGCCGTCCGGGGAGAAGATCATCCCCTCCTGGTACAGGTACCCGGTCCGGAGCGGGAAGGTGACCGCCACCCCGCCGGCCAGCGCCATGTCGCTCTCTCCGCTCAGCAGGCTCTGGCAGGCCATGTGGACCGCCACCAGCGAGGTGGAGCACGCCGTCTGCACCGTCACCGCAGGCCCGCGCAGGTCCAGCTTGTACGCCACCCGCGTGGTCAGGTGGTCGTTGGCGTTCCCGATGAGCGCCTGGAACTGCCCCGCCGCCCGCACCGCGTCCGGGTTCAGCGCCAGGTTCATGAGCATGTAGGTGTTGATGCTCATCCCGCCGAACACCCCCACCCGCCCGTCGTACCGGGACGCGTCGTACCCCGCGTCCTCCAGCGCCGACCAGGCGCACTCCAGGAAGACGCGGTGCTGCGGGTCCATGACGGCCGCCTCCTGCGGGGCGACGTCGAAGAAGCCGGCGTCGAACCACTCCGGGTCGCGGATGATCCCCTTGGCCTTCACGTAGGCGGGGTCGGCCGCGGTCTCGGGGGTGACGCCCTCCACCTCCTCCTCGGAGAAGAAGGAGACGCTCTCCACCCCCTGCCGCAGGTTCTCCCAGAACTCGGCGACGCTCTCTGCGCCCGGCCACCTCCCGGCGATCCCGACGATCGCCACGGCCTCCGCGTACTCGTCCGACCCGTAGTCCACCACGGGCGCGCGCTCCTTCTCGATTCCGCTCACGCTCAACTCCCTCTTCCAGTGCCCCGGCGCTCGCGGCGCTGCCTCAGGGAGGCCCGCCGTCCCTCGCCGCGCGATTCGCTGTCTTCGTGGTTGGATCCGGTCTCGCCGTCGCCGGCCAGGTGCTTCGCCAGTGCGCGGACGGTGGGGTACTGGAACAGGTCCACCAGCGGGACGTCGCGCCCGAACGCCTCGGAGAGGCGCCGCTGGACCCGCACCACCAGGAGCGAGTGTCCGCCCAGGTCGAAGAAGTTGTCGTCCGCGCCTACCCGCTCCGTCCGCAGGACCTCCTGCCAGATCTCCGCGACGGTCCGCTCGGCCCGCGTGCCGGGAGGCGCGTAGGCGCCCTCCGCCTCGGGGCGGTGCTCCGGGAGCCGCAGCGCGCCGGCGTCCAGCTTCCCGTTGGGGGTGCGCGGAAGGGCGTCCAGCACCACCACGTGCGAGGGGACCATGTACTCCGGGAGCTGCTCGCGGAGCGAGCCCCGCACCCCGGCCGCGGTGGGCGCAGCGCCCGGGGCGGGAGCCACGAACGCCACCAGGCGCTCGTCCCCCGGCGCCCACTCGCGCAGCACCACCGCGGCCTCCCGCACCTCCGGCCGCGCGAGCAGGGCCGCCTCGATCTCCCCCGGCTCGATGCGGTGCCCGCGCACCTTCACCTGGCGGTCCGCCCGCCCCAGGAACTCCAGCCGCCCGTCGGCGCTACGGCGCACCCGGTCGCCGGTGCGGTAGAGCCGCGCTCCCGCCTCCCCGAAGGGGTCGGGGACGAAGCGCTCCGCGGTCAGCGCCGGGCGGCCCAGGTAGCCGCGGGCCACCCCCTCCCCCGCGATGAACAACTCGCCCGGGACCCCCAGGGGAACGGGGTTCAGGCGCTCGTCCAGCACGTACAGGCGGGTGTTGGCGATCGGCTCCCCGAGCGGGACCGGCCGGGGCTCCTCCCCCACCCTGTGCACCGCCGACCAGACGGTGGTCTCCGTGGGTCCGTACATGTTCCAGAGCGAGGCGCCCCGGGCCAGGAGCGCGTCGGCCAGCGGCCGGCCGAGCGCCTCCCCCCCGCAGAGCATGCGGAGCTGCGGCCTCCCCTCCCACCCCGTTTCCAGGAGGACCTGCCAGGTGGCCGGGGTCGCCTGCATCACCGTGGCGCCCACCTCGTCCAGGCGCCCGGCCAGGCGGCGCCCGTCCGCGGCGGTCTCCGCCCCCGCCACCACCGTGCGCGCCCCCACCACCAGCGGGAGGAGGAGCTCCAGGACGGCGATGTCGAAGGAGAGCGTGGTGACCGAGAGGAGGACGTCGGACGCCGAGAGCCCGGGCGTGCGGCGCATGCTCTCCAGGAAGTTGACCACGGTCCGGTGGGGGACCATGACCCCCTTGGGCCGGCCGGTGGACCCGCTGGTGTAGATCACGTAGGCCAGGCTCTCCGGCCACGCGCGGCGCCCCGGGCGCCCGCCGTCGCCCTCCGCTCCGGCGGGCGGGGCGCCGCCCGCGTCCAGGAGGAGCCTCGGGACGCCGCCGGGGAGCGCGGCGGCGAGGTGCTCCTCCGTCACCAGTGCTCCGACGCGCGCGTCCTCCAGGACGTAGGCGATGCGGGAGGCCGGGAGCGCCGGGTCGAGCGGGACATAGGCGGCGCCCGCCTTGAGCGTGCCCAGGAGTGCGGCCAGCAGGGCCGGGGAGCGCTCCGTGCACACCGCCACCCGCGTCTCCGGCCCGGCCCCCATCCGCCGCAGCACGGACGCGACCCGGTCGGCGCGGGCGTCGAGCTCGGCGTAGGTGAGCGTCCCGGCGTCGAACACCGCCGCCACCGCGTCCGGGGTGCGCGCCGCCTGGGCCTCGAAGAAGTCGACGAGCGTCGCATCGCGCGGGTACTCCGCCTCCGTGCCGTTCCACCCGCGAAGGACCCGGCGGCTCTCCTCCGCGTCGAGGAACGAGACCTCCGCGGCGGGCCGGTCCGGGTCCGCGACGAGCCGCTCCAGGAGGAGCTCCAGGTGCCGCGCCATGCGCCGCACGGTGGACTCGTCGAAGAGGTCGGTGTTGTACTCGAAGAGCCCGGAGATCCCCGCCCCCGTCTCCAGCAGCTCCAGCGACAGGTCGGCCCGCGCGGTGGCGGTGCCGGTCGGGAGGAGCTCCATCGACAGCCCCCGCGTCCCCACCCGCGGGCGCGGGGTGTTCTGGAGGACGAAGATCACCTGGAAGAGCGGGGGGGCGCTGAGGTCGCGCTCCGGGCTGAGGTGCTCCACCAGCATCTCGAAGGGGACGTCCGGGTGCGAGTACGCGCCCAGCGTGGTCTCCCGCACCCGCGCCAGCACCTCGCGAAACGAGGGGGCACCGGAAAGGTCGGTCCGCAGGACCAGCATGTTGATCAGCGGCCCGATCAGCCCCTCCGTCTCGGTGCGGCTCCGGTTGGCGATCGGCGACCCCACCGAGACCTGCGCCTCACCCGCGTACCTCGACAGGAGAAGCTGGAAGGCGCCCAGGAGGGCCATGAAGAGGGTGCACCCCTCCCGCCGGGCGAGCTCCCCCACCGCGCGGCCGAGCTCCGGGGGGAGGGCGAAGGTGCAGCTCGCCCCGTTGAAGGTCTGCACCGGCGGGCGGGGCCGGTCCGTGGGGAGGGAGAGCGCGCGCCCTCCGCGCCCGAGCCGCCCCTCCCAGTAGGCGAGCTGCTCGCGGAGCGTCTCCCCCTGGAGCCACTCCCGCTGCCACGCCGCGAAGTCCCCGAACTGGATGGGGAGCTCCGGCAGGGGCGAGGGCCCGCCGCACAGCGCCGCCTCGTACAGCGCCGCCATCTCGCGGATGAGCACCCCCGTGGACCACCCGTCGGTGACGATGTGGTGCAGGGTGAGGAGGAGCACGTGCTCCTCGCTCCCCACCCGGAAGAGCCGGCCCCGGATGAGCGGTCCCCGCGCGAGGTCGAAGGGCGCGCGGGCCTCGGCGGCCATGCGGGCGCGCAGCTCCGCATCCCGCTCCCCGGCGGGGAGCGCGGAGAGGTCCGTCAGGGCCAGCGGGACGTCCCCTTCCATGGCGACGACCTGGACCGGCTGCTCCCGCTCCGCGTCGTAGTCGAAGGTGGTCCGGAGGATCTCGTGGCGCTCGACGAGCCCGCCGAGCGCCTCCGCGAGCGCGTCCGTCTCCAGCGCTCCACGCAGCCGGACCGCGGTCGGCACGTTGTAGAACGAGGCGCCCGGCTCCAGGCGGTCCAGGAACCAGAGCCGCTGCTGGGAGAACGAGGTCGGCAGGACGTAGACGTCCGTGCCGGCCGGCGCCGGGTCGAGTGCGAGATCCGTAGACATCGGGGAATCCGTGGGCGAAGGCGCTTCAGGAGGAGCGCGCCAGGCGTCTCGCCTCGCGGGCGACGCGCCGGATCGAGGGCTCGGCGGGGCGGTCCGCCGCCGCTCCGAGCCGGCGGACGGCGGCGGCGAGCTCCGCCACGGTGGGGGTCTCGAAGACCGCCCGCAGCGGGACCTCCACCCCGAACCGGTCGCGCAGCAGGGCCACCAGGCGGCTGGCGAGGATGGAATGGCCCCCCAGCTCGAAGAAGTTGTCGTGCACCCCCACCTCGGCCACGCCCAGGAGCTCGGACCAGGCGCCCGCGATCTCCGCCTCGGTCCGGTCGCGCGGCGCCGTGAAGCCCCCCTCCACCGCGGAGCGGTCCCACTCGGGCGCGGGGAGCGCCTTCCGGTCCACCTTCCCGTTGGCGTTCTGGGGAAGGGCGTCGAGGACGACGAAGGCGGAAGGAACCATGTACGCGGGGAGCTGCCGCAGCAGCGCCTCGCGCAGCTCCCCCGGTCCGGCCTCCGCGGCGCCCTCGCGCGGCGAGACGTACGCGACCAGGCGCGCGTCCCCCGGGGTGTCCTCGCGGGCGACCACGACGGCCTCCCGCACCGCAGGGTGTCGGGCGAGGACGGCCTCGATCTCTCCGAGCTCGATGCGGAAGCCCCGGATCTTCACCTGGTGGTCCAGGCGTCCCAGGAAGACCAGGCTCCCCTCCGGGAGCCAGCGGACCCGGTCGCCCGTCCGGTAGAGCCGCGCCCCGGGCTCCCCCGCGTGCGGATCCGGGACGAACGCCTGCGCGGTCCGGGCGGGGTCGCGCATGTAGCCGCGGCCCACGCCCACCCCGCCCACGTACAGCTCCCCCGCCACCCCCGCCGGCACCGGGTTCAGCGCCGGGTCCAGGACGTACGCCCTCATGTTGCACACCGGCCGGCCGATGGGCATGGCGGCGACCGACTCCGCGGGCGGGGTGTCCAGCACGCAGTGCGTCACGTCGTCCGAGCACTCCGTCGGCCCGTAGGCGTTGAGCATCGGGATGCGCGGGTACCGGAGCAGCCAGGCGCGGCACAGCTCGGGGGGGAGCGCCTCCCCGGTGGGGACGATCCAGCGGAGGGAGCGCAGCGGCACCGTCCCGCCGCCCTGGCGGTCGGCCTCCGCCAGCATCATCCGGAGCATCGACGGCACGGTCTCGAAGATGGTGATCCCGTCCGCCTCCACCCCCGCCAGGAGGCGGGGCGGGTCGTACGCCACCTCGTCCGGGTAGATCCTCACCTTTCCACCCAGCACCAGGGCGGCGAGGAACTGCCACACCGAGATGTCGAAGCACTGGGAGGCGTTCTGCGCCACCGTGTCGGCGTCGGTGAGGTCCAGGTCGCGGACCTTGGCGAAGAGGTGGTTCACCATCCCCTTCTGCTCCACCATCGCTCCCTTGGGGAGCCCGGTGGAGCCGGAGGTGAAGATCACGTACGCCAGGTGGTCGGGGGAGCTCCGGAGCGGAAGGTCCTCCCCGGCCTCCGCCGGGAGACGCGCCGCCTCCGCGGCCAGCTCCGCCACGCCGTGCACCCCGGGCGCGGGGTGCGGCCCGGCGGCCTCGAGCGCCAGGTCGAGCACCGGCCGGAAGGGCTCCTCCACCAGGACGAGGAGGGGGCGCCCTCCCTCCAGCACGTGGGCGTGCCTCTGCGCCGGGTGGCGGGGGTCGAGGGGGAGGTACGCGCCCCCCGCCTTGAAGACCGCCAGGATCGCCGTCAGGAAGTCCAGGCTCCGCTCGGCCAGGATCGCCACCAGCACGTCCGCGCCCACCCCCAGCTCGACGAGCCGCCGGGCCATCCGGTTGGCGCGGTCGTTGAGCTCCCGGTAGGTCAGGGCGGCGTCGCCGCAGCTCGCCGCCACGTCGTCCGGAGTGCGCCTCGCCTGCGCCTCGAAGAGCCGGTGCATGCACACGTCCCACGGCACGGGGACGGAGGTCCGGTTCCATTCGTCCAGGATCTGCTCCCGCTCGCCCGGGACGAGCATGGGAAGCTCCGCGACGGGCCGGAGCGGGTCGGCCGCCATCTCCTCCAGCAGCGCCCCCAGGTGCCCCAGCATCCGCCCGACGGCGTCGTCGCCGAAGCGGTCGCGCTCGTACGCGATGGTCAGCTCCAGCTCGCGCCCCGGCAGCGCCTCCACGGTTAGCGGGTAGTTGGTCCGCTCGAAGTCCTCGACGTCCCCGAAGGCCACGTCCAGGCCGGAGCCCCCGCCCTTCCCGGACTCGCCCGTCGGGTAGTTCTGGAAGAGCAGGATGCTCTCGAAGTGGGGCACGCCGGGCGGGAGGTCGCTCCACCGGTGCACCTGCACCAGGGGGCAGTGCTCGAAGCGGCGCATCTCCGCCTGGCGCTCCTGCACCTCCTCCAGCCACTCGAGGAGCGGGGTCTCCGCCGGGACGCTCATGCGGACCGGGAGGGTGTTGATGAAGACCCCGATCATCCCCTCCACCCCGTCCAGCTCCGGCGGGCGGCCGGAGACGACGGTGCCGAAGACCACCTCGCGCTCGCCCGCGTACCGGCTGAGCAGGATCCCCCACGCGCCCTGGACCAAGGTGTTCAGCGTCAGCCGGTGGCGCTGGGCAAGGGCGGTCAGCGCGGAGGTGGCCGCCGCGGAGAGGCGGGCCCGCTGCTTCGCGGACCTCTCCCCGTCCGGGTGCGCCGTCGCGGGAAGGGCGTCGCCGGTCCGGTCGGCGGGGAGCGGGGTGGGCGCGGTGATCCCCGCCAGCGCCCCGCGCCAGAACGCCTCCGCCTCCCCCAGGCTCTGCCGGTGCAGCCACCCCACGAAGTCCCGGAACGGCCGCGGCGGCGGGGGGAGCGCAGCGTCGGCCACGGAGCCGCCCCTGCCCAGCGCGTCGTACACCGCGAACACCTCCTGGAAGATGCGGCGAAGCGACCAGCCGTCCAGGAGGAGGTGGTGGAAGGTGAGGACCAGGTGGTGCTCCTCGTCCGCGAGGCGGACCAGGAGGAGGCGCAGGAGCGGGGGCTCGGAGAGCGCGAAGCCGCGCGCCCGGTCCGCCTGGAGGAGCGCGCCGAGCCGCGCCTCCCGCGCCTCCGCGGGGACCCCGCTCCAGTCCTCCCACTCGAAGGGGACGGGCACCCGGCGGCGGACCACCTGGAGCGGGTCCCGGGCCGCCGCGGCGTGGAACGAGGTCCGCAGCACCGGGTGCCGGTCGAGCACCTCCTGCCAGGCGCGGCGCAGGACCTCCCGGTCCATCGGGCCGCGGAGCCGGGAGTGGAGCTGGTCCACATACATCCCCGGCTCACCGGCGTGGAGGCAGTGGACCAGGATCCCCTCCTGGGTGGGCGTCAGCCTGTAGATGTCCTCGATCTCGCGCTTTTCCACGGATCTTCGGCGGGTGCGGGCTTAAAGGAGGCTCGCCAGGAAGGCGTCCAGCTCCTCCTGGTCGAGTTCGGCCTCCGGGAAGTCGGAGGGGGTGTAGCCGACCGCGCCGGGGCTCGCGCAGTGGTCGATCAGGGCGCGCAGCGCCTCCAGGTAGCGCCGCGCCAGGCCCTCGATGGTGGCGCGCTCGTGGACGTTCTCCGAGTACTCGAAGGCCACCTGCAGCCGGCCGCCCGCCACCCGCGACTCCACCCCGACTAGGTGCGCCCGGACGCCCAGCTCCGAGTGGATCGGCCCGGGGGACTCGGGAGCGGCGACGAAGGGGGAGTCCGCCGCCAGGGCCTGGTCCAGCTGGCCCAGGTAGTTGAAGCTCACCTCGGCCGCCGCGTCCTCCACCTCCCCCTCTTCCCCCAGGTAGCGCAGCACCCCGTACCCGATCCCCCGCCCCGGCACCGCGCGCACCTGC
>DASYWD010000133.1 GCA_035936415.1 Longimicrobiaceae bacterium | reverse complement strand
CCGGCGCGAGCCGCGCGACGGGGGGGACGAGGGATCGTCCGGCTACCGCCGCGAGCCGCGCGACGCGGCCGACCAGCCGGCGTTCCGCAGGGAGCCGTACGACCGCGCGGCGCCGCTGCGGCGCGAGCCGCCCCGGGACCTGGCGGAGGACGCCGGCCCGGCGGAGGAGTAGGCGCTGCGGAACGGACCTTGTATTGAGCGGGGCTCAGCGAAACATTGGAGCCCCGCTCTTCTTTTTCGGGCGGCCGGCCCGGCGGCGGGCGAGACGCACTCAAGCGGAGGACACGCCAGATGAACGGAAACGGGCGCAGGGTCGCCATCGTGGAGGGGTGCCGGACCCCCTTCGCCAGGTCGGGGACGGTGTTCCGGGACCTTTCGGCGATCGAGCTGGGGAAGGTGGCCGTGCGCGAGCTCATCTCGCGGGCCGACCTGGACGTGGGCGAGATCGACCACGTGATCTACGGCACGGTGGTGCAGTCGGTCCAGGAGCCGAACATCGCGCGGGAGGTGACGCTGGGGTCGGGGATCCCGGCGTCGGTGCCGTCGTTCACGGTGGCGCGGGCGTGCGCCTCGTCCAACCAGGCGATCACCTCCGGGGCCGAGCACATCATGATCGGCCACGCGGACGTGGTGGTGGCCGGCGGGGCCGAGTCGCTCACGGACGTGCCGATCCTCTTCTCCCCGGAGATGCGGAACGCGATGGTGCGCGCCTCCAAGGCCCGCTCGCTCCCGGAGCGGCTGCAGGCGTTCCGCGCCATCCGCCCCAAGCACCTGGCCCCCATCACCCCGGCCATCGCGGAGCCCACCACCGGGCAGACCATGGGCGAGTCGGCGGAGAAGATGGCGCAGGAGAACGGGATCACGCGGGAGGAGCAGGACCGCTGGGCGCTCCGCTCGCACCAGCTCGCCGCCGCGGCCACGGCGGACGGGCGGCTCACGGCGGAGATCGCCCCGGTGTACGTCCCGCCGAAGTTCGACGAGGTGGTCGCCACCGACAACGGCATCCGGGCGGACACCTCGCTCGAGAAGCTCTCCAACCTCAAGCCGGTGTTCGACCGGAAGTACGGGACCATCACCGCCGGCAACGCCTCGCCGCTCACCGACGGCGCCTCGGCGGTGCTGCTGATGAGCGAGGAGAAGGCCAAGGCGCTGGGATACGAGCCGCTGGGCTACATCCGCTCGTACGCCTACGCCTCGCTCTCCCCCGCCGACCAGCTTCTACAGGGCCCGGTGTACGCCGCCCCCGTGGCGCTGGAGCGGGCGGGGCTCTCCATGCAGGACATCGACCTGCTGGAGGTGCACGAGGCGTTCGCGTCGCAGGTGCTCTCCAACTTCCAGTGGTGGGACTCCGACAAGGTCGCCCGCAAGCGCCTGGGCCGCGACAAGGCCATCGGCCTCCCCCCGGAGGACCGCATCAACGTGATGGGCGGTTCCATCGCCATCGGCCACCCGTTCGGCGCCACGGGCGGCCGCGTCACCGTGACGCTGCTCAACGAGCTGAAGCGCCGCGGCGGCCAGTTCGGGATGCTCTCCGTCTGCGCGGCCGGGGCGATGGGGTTCGTGATGGTGGTGGAGCGGGAGTAGGCCCGGCGGAGCCGGGGCACTCCCTACTCCTCCCAGCCGGCCCACCTCGCCGCGTCCGTGAGCTCCTGCGGGTCGATCCAGTGGCCGATGCGGTAGTCGCGGGCCTCCAGGTCGGCGCCGGCGGCTTCGAGCGCGGCCCGGCCCTGGCGGGCGTACTCCCAGGGGATCGCGGGGTCGTCGGTCCCGTGGCCCCAGAAGATGCGGGTGCCGCGCACCGTCTCCGGCGTGGCGGACACGGAGGGGTGGTCGGCCAGGAAGCCGCTGAAGTTGAGCACCGCGGGGACGGTGCCGGGGTCCCGGAGCGCGTGCGCGAGGCTCATCGTCCCTCCCTGGGAGAAGCCGCCCAGGGTCAGCGGGCCGGGCTTCACCGGGAGCCGCTCCGGCAGCTCCCGGAGGAAGTCGCCCAGGGCGCGCTGGCTCTCCTCGAAGCTCGCCGGCTCCGGGCGGGTGCCGCCCAGGAAGCGGTACCACGCCCACCCGGGGCCGTACCCCCACGGCGCCCCCGCGAAGGGAGCGCGCGGGGAGACCACGATCAGCCCCGCGGGGAGGTGCGGCACCAGCCCCATCAGGTCCCGCTCGTCGCTCCCCCGTCCGTGCAGCAGCACCAGCAGCGGGGCGCCGTCGCGTGCGTCCGCCGGCACGCGGTGCTCGAAGTGCAGCATCGTTCTCTCCCTTTTCAGCCGAGCGGGGCAAGACCGGCCTCGATCTCCTCCCGCTCCGTCTCCAGCGACGCGGGGAGCCGCAGGTTCGTCCCCAGCTCCGCCGCCTCCTCGTCCACCAGGAAGCCGGGTCCGTCGGTGGCGATCTCCAGCAGCAGCCCGTCCGGCGCGCGGAAGTAGATGCTGCGGAAGTAGGTGCGCTCCACCACCGGCGAGACCTGTGCCCCCAGCTCCAGCAGGTGCTCCCGCCAGGCCCGCTGCTCCTCGTCGTCCCGCGCGCGGAAGGCCACGTGGTGCGTCTGGCCCACCCCGCCGCGGGCGGGCTTCCCGTTGGGGATGCCGAACAGCGTCATGGAGCTGTGCGGCGCCACCCGCTCCCCGTCGTAGCTCGCCCAGAACCAGTGCGGCATGGTGGGCGAGTCCTGGTTGAAGGTGCGCTTGACGATGCGGAGGCCCAGCGCGCCCTCGTAGAAGTCGTGCGCCCGCTCCACGTCGTCGGTGATCCCGCTGACGTGGTGGATCCCGGTGAGCGCCATGTCCGGCGTGATCACGGGGACCGGCTCCGGCCAGGTGCGCTCGTGGATGGCCGCCTCGTCGCGGTGTCCGGCGAGCCGCTCCGTGCCGGGGTGGACGATGCGCGCGCCCAGGGCGTCCGCCGGCTCGTCGAGCGCGTACCCCGGCCCGCGCGTGGCGATCTCCAGGATCTGCCCGTCGGGATCGGTGAAGTACAGGCTCGAGAACCAGGTCCGGTCGAACGGGCCGTTCACCGGGACGCCGCGGTCGGTGAGCCGGCGCTTCCACCTGAGCAGCGCCTCCTCCGTCTCCACCCCCAGGGCCAGGTGGTGCACCCCGCCCACCCCCGGCGCGCCGCGCGGCGCATGCGGCCACTCGAAGAAGGTCAGGATCGTCCCCGGCGTGCCGGCCGCGTCCACGAAGTACAGGTGGTACGCCCCCGGATCGTCGAAGTTGACGGTCTTCTTCACCAGCCCCAGACCGAGCGTGTTCCGGTAGAATTCCAGCGTCCGCCGCGCGTCCGCCGACACCATCGTCACGTGGTGAAAGCCCTGCGTCCTCAGCTCGCTCATCCCTGCCTCCTCCTCTCAGGTACTGCCGAACGGCTCGGTCCGGGCGTGTCCCCCGCTGGCGCGGGGGCCGGGCTGCGGCGCCGTAGAGCACGATACGACCGTGCTCAACGGCGGCGAGCCCGGCAAACTACGCCGGTCTCGCCCCTTCGGGCTCGCATCCCTCACGCGGGCGGCGGTGGATGCGTCGTGGTCCGTACCTTCGCACTTCGCACTCCCGCACTCCCGCACTCCCGCACTCCCGCACTCCCGCACTCCCGCACTTTCGCACTCGCGGCGCAGCCGCGACTACCCCCGGACGGCCTGCACCTCGATCTCGATCTTGAGCTCGTTGCTCACCAGGATCCCGCCGGTCTCCAGCGCCTGGTTCCAGGTGAGGCCGAAGTCGCGCCGGTCGATCCTGGTCCGGGCGCTGAAGCTCACGCGCTCGCCGCCCCACGGGTCCGTGCCCCGGCCGTCGTAGGTGGCGTCCAGCGTCACCTCGCGGGTGGTCCCCTTGATGGTCAGGTCGCCCACCACGCGGAACTCATCGCCCTCGCGGTTCGCGGCGCCCTCCACGCGGCGGCTCCGGAAGGTGATGGACGGGTAGCTCTCCACGTCCAGGAAGTCGGCGGAGCGCAGGTGCGCGTCGCGCTGCTCCGTGCGGGTGTCGATGCTCGCCGTCCCGATCTCCACCTCCACCGACGAGCGGTCCGGGTGGGCCTCGTCGATGGCGAGGGTCCCCGTCACGTCGCCGAACCGCCCCTTCACGGTGGTGATCATCATGTGCTTCGCCGAGAACTCTACCAACGAGTGCGTCGGGTCGATGTTCCAGGTGGTGGTCCCCGCCGCGCTCGCGCTGCTCTCCGTGGTCGCCATGATCGCTCCTCGTGTGTACCGGCCCCTCTCGCGTTGCACCCGCCGGCCGGGGGCCCCCCTCCGGAAGATGTTCATATCCGTACTTCTCTCTACTGAGACATATGGGCCGGGAAAGCTCACTCCCCGTCCGCTCCGAGCGGCTTCTCCTTCGCCGCGTGCGTTCCCAGCGTGCGCAGCAGCCGGATGGCCTGCTCCTTCTCCGCCGCGTCCAGCCCGCCGAGCGCGTGCTCCAGGTGCTGCGCGTGCTCCGGGAAGATCTCCCGGATGACGGTCTCGCCCCGCTCCGTCAGCGCGGCGTACCGGGCGCGCCGGTCCTCTGCGCATTCCCGCCGCTCGACCAGCCCCTTCCGCTCCAGGCGGTCCACCAGGTAGGTGATCCCGCCGCTGGAGACCAGGATCCGCCGCTGCACCTCGCCCAGCAGCATGGGGCCCCGATGGAAGAGCGCCTCCATGATCCCGAACTCCGTCAGCGTCAGCCCGTGCCGGGCGACCTGCGCGACGGCGTGCGCCTCGATGGCCGCGTGGGCCCGCGAGAGCACCACCCACAGCTTGAGCGCGAGCGCCTGGTCGTCCGTCTGGTCGTGGGCCGTCATGGTCTGTCCCGGGTCACAAATCTTACTACTAAGATAACGCCTCCGGGATCGATGTCAAGGACGCTGGCCCCCATCCTGCTCAGCGGGCGGGTACGTCCACCCGAACCCGATCCACATGCGCCCGCACAGCCCGTCTGCACACGTCGTTCCACTGATCGTCGCCCTGCTCCTGGGCGGAGGGTGCGCCACCATCGGCGGGGCGCCCGCCGGCGAGGTGGCCGAGCTGGTGGCGGAGGGCGGGACCAAGCCGCTCCGCGAGGAGCTCCGCCCCATCCGCGGCACCACGCGCGTCCTGGTCTTCGCGCTGGACGGCGTGGGCCACGACGACCTGCACCGCGCCCTCCGCGACGGCCGCATGCCCCGCACGGCTGCGCTCCTGGGTCCGGCGGGGACGGACGGAGTGTTCCGGAACGCGTACTCCGTGCCCGAAGTGGTGAGCGTCCTCCCCTCCAACACCATCCCGGGGTGGACGTCGCTCTTCACCGGGGCGCCCCCGGCGGAGACCGGCGTCCCCGGGAACGAGTGGTGGGCCCGCGACGAGGCCGCGTTCCACGCGCCGGCGCCGGGCTCCGTCTCCTCCAAGGCGCACGCCGTCCGGATGTACACCGACGAGCTGCTGGGGAAGGCGGTCCGCGTGCCCACGCTCTTCGAGCGGGCGGGGCTCCGCTCGCACGTGTCCATGCTCCAGCTCCACCGCGGGGCGGACCTCCTCCAGCTCGCCCCGGTCGGCCGGCTGGGCGACCTGTTCGAGCGGGTGGCCGAGGACGCGGTGACGGGGGGCGGCCCCTCGCGCGGCACGTACCGGGAAACGGACCAGACCGCGGCCTCCACCGTGCTCTCCGACCTGGAGAAGCACGGCATCCCCGACCTGCAGGTGGTCTACCTGGCCGGCACCGACCTGATCCCCCACCACGCGCCCGACCCGCTCCGGGTCCAGCAGCAGTACCTGGAGGAGGTGGTGGACCCCATCGTCTCGGACGTGCTCGACGCCTACGCGGACGGCGGGGCGCTGGAGGACACGTACGTGCTCATCGTCTCCGACCACGGGCACACCCCGGTGCTGGGCGACGACCGCCACGCCCTGGGCACCGACGGCGACGACGAGCCCCCGGCGGTGCTGGAGCGGGCCGGGTTCCGGGTGCGCCCGGCGAAGGTCGCGACCGACCGGGACGACTTCCAGGCGGTGCTGGCCTACCAGGGCGCGGCCGCCTACGTGTACCTGGCGGACCGCTCCACCTGCCCCGCCGGGGGGGACCGCTGCGACTGGAGCCGCCCCCCGCGCACCGCGGAGGACCTGCTCCCCGCGGCGCGCGCCTTCCACGCGGCGAGCGCCACCGGCGCGGGCGTCCCCGCGCTCCGCGGGACGCTGGACCTGGTGCTCGCGCGGCTCCCGGGGACGCAGGAGCTGCGGGTGTTCGACGGGGCGGGGCTGGTCCCGGTGCGGGAGTACCTGGCACGCCACCCCCGGCCGGAGCTGCTCCGGCTGGAGGAGCGGCTCCGGTGGCTCACCCGCGGCCCGCACGCCGACCGGGCCGGAGACCTCGTCCTCCTGGCCCGCACGGGGGCGGAGCGGCCCATCGAGGAGCGGTTCTACTTCGGGGAGGAGGGGTACCACTCCTGGCACGGGGGCGCCGCGGCCCAGGACAGCCGCGTCCCGCTGGTCGTCGCCCACCCGCGGAAGACGGGAGCGCGGATCCGGGAGGAGACGCGCCGCGCGGTGGGCCCGAACCCCTCGCACCTGGACTTCACCCCGCTGGTGCTGGAGCTGCTGGGCGTCCGCTGAGGCCCGGGGACGGTCAGGCCGCCGTCGCCGCGGGCGACAGGCTTCCCGTGAGCAGGCGCGGCCCGGACTCGGTGATGGCGATGGTGTTCTCGTACTGCGCGGCCAGGTTGCCGCGCCCCATGGTGGCCGTCCACCCGTCCTTGAGGAAGGAGGCGTTCCCCGCCCGGAGCGCGGCCATCGGCTCCAGCGCGAAGGTCATCCCCGGCCGGAGCTGCGGGCCGCGCCCCGCCTTCCCGTAGTTGGGCACCTGCGGGTCCTCGTGGAACGAGGTCCCGATCCCGTGCCCCACGAACTCGCGCACCACCCAGAGCCCCTGTCCCTCCACGTGGCGCTGCACCGCGGCGGAGACGTCGCCCAGGCGGTTGCCGGGCTGCGCCTGGGCGAACCCCTTCCAGAACGCCTCCTCGGTCGATCGGACCAGGTGCTCCGCCTCGTCGCTGATGCGCCCCACGGCGAAGGTGCGCGCCATGTCGGCGTAGAAGCCGCGGTAGATGAGCGCGAAGTCGAGCGTGACGATGTCGCCCTCGGCGAGCGGCGCGGCGTCGGGGATACCGTGCACCACCACCTCGTTCCGGGACGAGCAGATGGTGGCCGGGTACCCCTGGTATCCGAGCTGCGCCGGCTTGGCGCCGCGCGAGACGATCCCGTCGTGGGCGATGCGGTCCAGCTCCCTCGGCGTGACGCCGGGGCGCACGGCCTGCTCCATCTCGGCCATGGTCTCCGTGAGGAGCCGCCCGGCCTCGGCCATGGTCTCGATCTCGGCCGGTGTGCGTAGACAGATCAAGGTACTGCCCTTCCGTGAGTGTGCGGCAGCCGCGCGGGCGCCCCCGCCCGGCGGCGGACGGCCGGGATGAATAACGGCAGTCCCGCTCGGGGCGCAAGTCGGAGGCCGCGGCGGTGAAGGGGCGTAAACGCGACGGGGGCCCGCCTTTTCAGCCGGGCCCCCGCCGCCGTCCGGGACACCTCGCGGCGCCGGGTCAGGACTGCTGCGCCGGCTCGGTCCCGGCGGGCTCCGCGTCGTCGCGGGCGTAGTCCGGGATCTCGAAGGCCAGCTCGCCGGTGCAGAACGCCTCCCACTCCGGGGTCACCTGGTCGAAGACGACGTTCTCGTCCTTGAAGATGCCGTCCGTGACGACGAAGTTCTCCTGCAGGTACAGGATGTCGTCGTCCTTGAGCTCGTGCCTCTCGACCTCGACCTCCTTGCCGTTCACCTCCTGCTTGTCCTTGCGCAGGGCGGCGACGTTCTCCTTCCACCCCGAAAACTTGCGGAAGTCCGCGGCGTAGTAGGCCTTGCAGTACCGTCCCATCTCAGCCATCGCAGCTCTCCTTGCAGCGGTGGGTGCGCGCCCCGCCGTTCCGCGCCCCGGCCGCGGCGGGCTCATGGGTGTGTCCGGGGGTGCGGAGGCGGGCGATGATGCACACGCATCATATACGACAGACTAGGCAGAAACGGCCGTTCGTGCAAGGGGGCCGCGACGGCCGGGAGCGAAACCCTTCCCCCCCGGCGCGCCGTACTCTATGCTGTCGCCGTCCGCCGGGCGGCGAGGAGTTTGCGAAGCGGATGGGCGGGAGACCAGCGCACGCGCACACCGGGGCCGATGCAGAACCACGATCTCGCCATTCCACAGCTGCAGGACGAGGAGGCCAAGCGGGTCCAGCTGGACCGGATGAAGTTCCGCGCCAGCGGGCTCCTGGTGGTCGCCGCGCTCATCTACATCGTGGCGCGGATCCTGGAGGAGCGGTACCCCTGGATGGGGTACGTGCGGGCCACGGCGGAGGCGGGGATGGTGGGCGGCATCGCCGACTGGTTCGCGGTGACGGCCCTCTTCCGGTACCCGCTGGGGATCCCCATCCCCCACACCGCCATCGTCCCCTCGCGCAAGGACAAGATCGGTGCGAGCCTGGGGCGGTTCGTCGAGAACAACTTCCTGTCCCGCGAGGTCGTCGTCCACAAGCTCCGGTCGGTGGGCGCGGCGCGGAGGCTCGCGGAGTGGCTGGCCCGCCCGGAGAACGCGCACACGCTGTCGCAGCACACCTCCGCGGCCATCGCCGGCCTCGTCCAGGTGCTCCGCGACGACGACGTGCAGGAGCTGATCGACCAGAGCATCACCACCCGCGTCCGCAAGACGCAGGTGGCGCCGCTGATGGGAAAGGTGCTGGAGGTCGTGACGGCGGAGAACCGGCACCAGGACCTGCTGAACGCGGCGCTCCGCCTGATCGCGCGCCTGGTGGACGAGAACCGCGACGTGCTCCGCCAGCGCATCGGCGACGAGACGCCGTGGTGGTTCCCGGACGCGGTGGACGACAAGATCTACAGCAAGGTGGCTGCGGGGATCGACCACACCATCCACGAGGTGAGCGTCGACCCGGACCACCCCCTCCGCGCCCGCTTCAACGAGGCGGTGGACGAGTTCGTGGAGAAGCTGAGGACCTCGCCGGAGATGATCGCGCGCGGCGAGGAGCTCAAGGAGGAGGTGCTGCTGCACCCCACGGTGCGCAGCTACTCGGCCTCGCTCTGGGGGGATATGAAGGAGTCGCTGCTGCGCCACAACGCCGACCCGGAATCCCCCTTCCGGCAGCGGGTGGAGCGCGCGGTGACCGCCTTCGGGGAGTCGCTGCAGGATGACCCGGAGCTGCTGGAGAAGGTCGAGGGGTGGATCGAGGGGGCGGTGCTGTACGTGGTGGAGCAGTACCGGCACGAGGTGGCGGACCTGATCTCCACCACCGTGGCGGCGTGGCCGGCCGAGGACACCTCGCGCAAGATCGAGCTGCAGATCGGCAAGGACCTGCAGTTCATCCGCATCAACGGCACCCTGGTGGGCGGGCTGGCGGGGCTGCTGATCTACACCATCTCGCGGTTCTTCGGGGCGGGGTAGAGGAGGTCGCTCCGGGACGCTGAAGGACCCCACCCGCCGCGCCGCGGGTGGGGCCCTTCTGCCATGCCGTGCCGCCTCAGCGGGTGACGGTCACCTCGGTGGGGAAGCCCGCGGCCTTCAGGTCGGCGGCCGTGTAGGTCCGCCGGTTCCACAGGATGTCCCTGACGACGAGTCGGGACACCGTCCAGGTTCCGGCGGGGGCACCCTGGGGAATGGCGATGATGCACTTCCAGACGCCGGCGTTGGCGTCCCCGGACACGCGCTGCCAGCCCGGACAGGACAGCACCTCGCCCGCAGGGCTGGTGAAGTCGATGGACGCGACGACTCCCCCGGCGACTGCATCGTGCGCCGCGAACGTGAACTCGATCGATGCCGATCCCGAGGCGACGCTCACGGAGCCCGGAGTGACGGAGAACCCGGTGAGGACCGGCGCCTCCACGTCCGGTGCGGCGTTTTTGACCTGGAACGTGCTCGGCCATCCCCGGGCCTGGAGCTGCGCCGGCCCCAGGCCGCTCCTGTTGTCCCTCGAGTCCGCCATGGTGATCGCCTGGATCGTGTAGGTCCCGGGCTCCGATCCGGCGGGAATACGCCAGGTGCAGGTCCAGGTCCCGTTCTGCGGCGTGCCGGCGGCCAGTGAGAGGATGCAGCCCTGGCTGTTGCCGGAGGGGGGCGCCGCGACCACCCATGGGGGCGACGTGGAGGAGACCCCCGTCTCGTCCTTGAAGCCGACGGTGAACGTAACCGCCTGCGGGGACGAGACGACGTCCACCTCCATCGGGGAGATGCTGAAACCCGTGACCTCCGGGGGACTCACGTCCGGGGCCGACCGGCTGACGGTGACCGATTCCGTCCCGCTCTTCCCGCCGGCGGTCGCGGTGATCGTGGCGGTGCCTTCGCTCACTCCCGTGATCAGGCCGGACTCGCTGATTCTCGCCACCGAGGCGTTGGAGCTGCTCCAGGTGATCGCCAGGTCCGGGATGTGCTTTCCATTCGCGTCGAGCGGAAGGGCCCTGGCCTGAACCGTCACTCCAATTCCCATGGTCGCCGCCGGGAGCCAGACCTGCACCCTGGCCACGTTCGGGTCGGGGGGGCCCGAAGTGGCAGTGGCGCCGAAGGTCACGGCCGCCAACCCGCCCACAGAGGCCGTGGCCGTGTTCGCGCCGGCGGCGGCCCCCAGGGTCCAGGTGGCGCTCGCCTGGCCGGAGGCGTCGGTGACGGAGCTGGCCGGCGAGAGCGAGCCGCCCCCCGAACCGACGCTCCAGCTCACCGCCGCTCCCGGCACCGCGTTCCCGCCCGCATCCGTCACCTTCACTGTGAGCGGGGCGGGGAGGACGCTTCCGGCCGGTGCGGTCTGCCCGTCGCCGCCTGCCTTGCTGATTGCGGCGGCGCCGGCCGGGGTGGCGGTCGCGGCGAAGCTCACCGGCCCCGCGCCGGTCACCGTAGCCGTTGCGGCGTTCGCCCCCGCGGCGGCGCCGAGCGTCCAGGTG
>DASYWD010000132.1 GCA_035936415.1 Longimicrobiaceae bacterium | reverse complement strand
CGCCCGAGCCGCCGCCCGCCGAGAGCCCGGCGGTCGCGGCCACCGGGCGCGTCACCGGCTCCCTCGCCGACGGGAGGATCACGCGACCCTCCGACACCCCGGACGCGGAGGGGTGGACCACCGAGATGATGCTCGCCGACGGCAGGCTGGGGTACGACGACGAGCGGGAGGGCCGGACGTGGAATCTCGCGGTGGAGGGGCGTGACTTCGTGGTCCAGTCCAACCGCTCCACCGCCCGGGTGTCGCCCCGGCCGCGTGGACACGTGATCCTGCGGGAGACCGGCCCCGTGACCCGGTCGGTGGAGATCCGGGCCGACGCGGCCGGGCGGGAGACGCGCAGCTTTCACGTAGACGGAACCCGGCGCGCGTACGACGCGGAGGCCGCGGCGTGGACGGCGGGGTTCCTCCAGCGCCTGCACGGGCACCTGAACGAGCGCAGGTCGGGCGGCGCGTCTACCGGCGGCGCCGCGACGGGGAGCGGCGGCGACGGCACGCAGGTCTGGAACGCCACCCACGAGACGGTCCACGAGCACCACGGCAGGCCCGCGTCGGACCTCGAACTCGTCGCGCGGCGGGTGCAGATCCGCGGACGCCAGGTGGTGGGGATCCTCCCCGGCGGGACGCTGACGGTCAGGGAGACGCTGCATCCCGACTACCCGGACCCGGATCCGCTGAAGCCGGGACCGGGAGGCGTCACCACCCGCACCCTGCACGCGTCCCGCACCGGGGCGGGGGGCGTGAGCTGGACCTACCGTGTGAACGGCGTGGAGCGCCCCTTCGAGGGCGAAGCCCGCACCTGGTTCGGCCGCATCCTCCGGGAGTACACCATGCGCGGGTGAGCCGCCCCCGGAGGGGCCGCCCGCCCGTCCACCCATGGCGCTGATCGCAACTTTCGCGTACATTTTCGGCCTCTATTAGCAAGACCGGTAGTGGGACGCGATCCAACGGGAATTTGCAGATGACGAGATCGAGATGCCGGCCGGCGGGGAGGGCCGCGGTGTGCCGCCGGGTCCTCCCGGCGGCGGCGGGGGTGGTGCTGGCCGCCGGAGAGCTGTCGGCGCAGGCGGCCCCCGCGGCCCCGGCCGCGCGGGTGCAGGCGCAGGTGGTGGAGGTGCGCGGCCGGGCGCCGACGGTGGACGGCCGGCTGGACGAGGCCGTCTGGCAGGTCGCGCCGGTCCTCACCGGGCTCACGCAGCGGCTCCCTAGGGAGGGCGCCCCCGCAACCGAGCGGACCGAGGTGCGCTTCCTCCACGACGACGACGCGCTGTACGTGGGCGCCCGGATGTACAAGGACGACCCCTCCCTGCTGCAGGCGCCGGTGAGCCGCCGCGACAACGCCACGCAGGCGGAGCGGATCCTGGTGTCGCTGGACACCTACCTGGACCGGCGGACCGCCTACACCTTCGGCGTCACGGCCGGGGGGGTGCGGCTCGACTGGTACCACGCCTCCGACTCGGAGAGCGCCACCGACGCCTCGTTCGACCCCGTCTGGACGGCGCGCGTCCGCCACGATTCCGCCGGCTGGACGGCGGAGATGCGCATCCCCTTCTCCCAGCTCCGCTTCACCCCGCGGGCGGTGCAGACGTGGGGCGTCAACGTCGCGCGGATGACGCCCACCAGCGACGAGGAGGCGTACTGGGTGATGGTGCCCCCGCGCGAGACGGGGTGGGCGTCGCGCTTCGGCGAGCTCACCGGGATCGCGGGGGTGCGGCCCTCGCGGCGCGTGGAGCTCCTCCCGTACGTGGCCAGCAGCGCCGCCTTCACCTCGGATCCCGGCGCGGGGAACCCGTTCAATGACGGGAGCCGGATGACGGCCCGTCTCGGCGGCGACCTGAAGATGGGGCTGGGCCCCAACCTCACCCTGGAGGCCACCGTCAACCCGGACTTCGGGCAGGTGGAGGCCGACCCCGCCGAGGTGAACCTCTCCGCCTTCGAGACCTTCTTCCCGGAGCGCCGTCCCTTCTTCACCGAAGGGAGCCGTCTCCTGTCCACGGGGAACTACTTCTACTCCCGCCGCATCGGCGCGGCGCCGCGTCCCGCGACGGTGTTCGGGCTGGCCAACCGCCAGGTGGGCGACTACGACTTCCTGGACGAGCCCGGAAACACCACCATCCTCGGCGCCGCCAAGCTCACCGGGCGCCTCCGCTCCGGGACCTCCGTGGGGACGCTGCTCGCCGTGACCGGTGCAGAGGACGTGACGGCCTTCACCGGTGCGACGGGGCGCTTCCGGGAGCTGCGGGTGGCGCCGCGCACCGCGTTCGGCGTGGTGCGCACGCAGCAGGAGTTCGGCGGGTCCGGCTCCACGGCGGGCGTGGTCTTCACCGGGGTGGAGCGCGACCTCGCCGCGGACGACCTGCTGGCCGAGTACCTCCACGAGCGCGCCTACTCCGGCGGCGCCGACTGGAACCTCCGCTTCCGCGGGGGGGAGTACGTGCTGAGCGGCGACGCCGGCTTCAGCTACGTGGCGGGCGACTCGCTCGCGCTTCTGCGCACGCAGCGCTCGCCGGTCCGTTACTTCCAGCGGCTGGACGCCGGGCACGTGGAGGTGGACCCTTCGCGCACCTCGCTCTCCGGTGCCCGCGGCTCGCTGGGGCTCGCGCGCGAGGGCGGCACGCACTGGCTGTGGAGCGGCTTCGTGGAGGCCCGCTCCCCGGGCTTCGAGCTGAACGATGCCGGCGCCATGGGGTTCACCGACCGGATCGGGGCGAACGGGCAGGTCACGTACCGCGAGACCCGGCCCCGCGGCCCTTTCCGCAGCTACAGCCTGGAGGTGGGGAGCGAGAACCAGTGGAACACCGAGGGGCTCCGCACCTGGGGCGCGGCCACCGGCTTCGCGCGCGGCACCTTCCGGAACTTCTGGCGCGGCACCCTCGGCGGGTGGGTGGACTTCCCGGCCCTGAGCGACAACGCCACCCGCGGCGGGCCGCTGCTGGGGACCAGCCAGGCATGGCGCCTCATCCTGGGAGTCGGGAGCCCCTCCAACCGGCCCACCCGGGGGCGGCTGCAGCTCGACCTGGGCGGGGGCGAGCAGGGGCAGGACTACCGTCGCGCCGTCGCGGGGATCTCCTTCCGCCCGGCGCCGCGCTGGCAGCTCGGGATCGACGAGTACTACACCCGCTGGACCGACCCGCGGCAGTACGTGGCCGTGCGGCCGGGCGGGCCCGCGGCCACCTTCGGCCGGCGGTACGTCTTCGGCGAGATCGACCGGAGCGAGCTGGTCACCCAACTCCGGGCCACGTACCTCTTCACCCCGGAGCTGTCGCTGGAAGCATACGTCGAGCCCTACGCCGCCAGCGGGCGCTACCTGCGCTACGGCGAGCTCCCCGCCACCCGCAGCCGCGACCTGCGCGTGTACGGCACGGACGGCACCCGCATCGAGCGCACCGGAGACGAGTACGTGGTGACGGACGGCGCGGCGTCGTTCACGCTCCCCTTCGCCGACTTCAACGTGCGCTCGCTGCGCAGCAACGCCGTGCTCCGGTGGGAGTGGCGCCCCGGGAGCACCCTCTTCGCCGTGTGGCAGCAGGACCGTTTCTCCGACCGTCCCGTCGGCGACCTCGTCGGCCCCGGTGCCATCCTGGACACCTTCCGCGCCGACGGCGACAACTACCTGATCGTGAAGGCGACGTACTGGATCCCGCTGCGGTAGGGAAGTGCGGGAGTGCGGAAGTGCGAAAGTAGGACGGCGCCCCCGTCGGGAGATCCCGGTGGGGGCGCCGTCGTAGGCCGTCACCCGGCGGCCCGAGAGCCGCCACCCTCTCCCAAGTTTGGGAGAGGGGATGAACTGCCCGTAGCCGTCAGCCCTCCCCCAGAATGAGGGTGGCGAGCCTCAAGCGAGCCGGGTGGGGGCCCTTGTGGGGAGGGGGTTACCTCGACTCCGTGTCCGCCCGACGCTCGATGGGCGCGGCCTCGGGCCAGAGGCGGTAGCGGCCCTTGAGCAGCGGGGCGAGGGCGGCGAGCATCCCGGAGATCGTCTGAAAGCGCTGCCCCGGGTCCTGCTCCAGGCAGCGCAGGATGATCCGCTCCAGGTCCGGCGTCACCTGCGGGTTGTGCTGGCGCGGCGGGGTGGGGGGGCGGGTGAGCTGCGGGTAGCGCGTGAGCAGGTCCCCGGTCCGTATCGTCCTCGCCGCGCGCTCGCCGCAGACGGGAGGCGCCCCCCGCGGCTCGGGCCGGTCGTCGTCGTCGTCCTCGTCCCACTCGTCGTCTTCGTCGCGCGGCTCCTCGGTGGGCCAGTGGCCGGTGAGCAGCTCGTACAGCAGCGCGCCCAGGCCGTACACGTCCGTGGCCGGCGACAGCTCCTCCTTCCGGATCTGCTCGGGGGCCATGTAGGGGGCGGTCCCCAGCCGGTCGGCCGGGCGGCGCAGCGGGTGGATCTTCCGCACCACGTCGAAGTCCACCAGCACCGGGATCCCCTCGCGGAGGAGGATGTTGGCCGGCTTCAGGTCGCGGTACAGGTAGCCGCAGCGGTGGAGGTAGTGCACCGCCGCGCCCACGTGCATGGTAGCGCGGATGGCGTCCGGCACGTGCAGGCGCCGCTTGGCGAGCCCCTCCAGCACGTCGAAGAGGGAGGGGCCGGCGAAGTACTCCAGCAGGAGGTAGGGGCGTCCCTCCGCCTCGCCGCTCCCGAAGAAGCGGACGATGTTGGGGTGCTGGAGCTTGGCGAGGACGCGCGCCTCCATCTGGAAGGAGGCCGGCGTCCCGTTCCCCAGGTGGCCGGGGGCGGTCAGCTTCCCCGTGAGCGCGCACCAGTGCTTGTTGCTCCACACCTGGTACAGCTCGGTCGCCCGCCCGCAGGCCAGGTGCCCGATGATGGTGAGCTCCCCGATCCGGTCTCCCACGGCCAGGGAGAACTCGGCGCGAGGGGGGAGGGGCTCGTGCTCCCAGCGGCGCGCGGCCGACAGTCCCTGGTAGCGTGGTCGCGAGATCGCTGGATCGGGCATCATCCGGGTGCGGAGCGGGTTCCTGCATCACGTGGCGGAGAACGTCCCGCCCCCCTGTGCAACCCCCGTACCCGGAGCCGCGCAGGAACGTGGCGTTCCCCCCCGTGTACGTTTAGATTGCCGGTACCCCCCACATCGGAAGGTCCCCATGAACCGTCTTCGCTTTCTCGTGGTCCTCGGAGCGTGCGCGCTGGCCGCGCCGGGCGTATCGCACGCGCAGGGGTGGAGCCCGCCCTCGCGGATGCCGGACATGCCGCGCATGGCCGACCTGCAGGGCTCCTGGCAGGGGGCGGTGGGCGGCTGGGCGGGCCAGATGGCCCAGGTCTCCTCCACTTCCGCCGGTGAGATCCGGGCCGCGGGCGAGACCACCCCGGGGTCCGACCGGGCCAAGCTCGTCCGCTTCACCGCCGGCGTCTTCCCCGTCGCCACCTGGAGCGACCGGAACGGCGACGGCCGGTGCGACATGGTGGAGATCTTCCGCCAGGGGAGCCGCGTCTACCAGCTCATCGACGCCGACTACGACGGCAACCCCAACGTGCTCCGCGTCTACTCCCCCTCCGGGGAGCTCCTCCGCGACGAGCGGCTCTAGCGCGCCGGAGCCCTCTCCGCCTGCCGCCGGGCGGGGCCGCGTGGCCCCGCCCTTTCGCCGCTCCGCAGACTTTCCCCAGCCATGCTCGTACGACACCGCATGACGCGGGACCCCGTCACCGTGGGTCCCGACGACACCCTCACCCGGGCGCTGCAGCTCACGCGCGAGCACCGGATCCGCCACCTCCCCGTGGTGGACGGCGGCGGCGCGCTGGCCGGGATCCTTTCCGACCGCGACATCCGCCTGGCGATGCCCTCGCCGCTCACCGTGGCGGACCCGGAGCGCGTGGGCTTCCTGGAGCGCACCCCCGTGGCGGCGGTGATGACGCGCGAGGTGGTCACCTGCTCCGGGGCGGACCCCATCGAGGACGCGGCCAAGCTGCTGTACCGGCACCGGATCGGCGCCCTCCCCGTGGTGGACGCGGCCGGGACGCTGCAGGGGATCCTTTCCGAGTCCGACCTGCTCTACGCCATGGTGCAGATCCTGGGCGGCACCGAGCCCGCCTCGCGGCTGGAGGTGGCGCTCGCCGACCGCCCCGGGGAGCTGGCCCGGGCCGTGGGGATCCTGGCGGAGCACGCCGTCAACATCGTGAGCGTGCTGGTCTCCCCCGAGCGCGTGCAGGGCGACCGCACGGTGATCTTCCACGTGGGGACCATCGACCCGCGCGACGTCATCGGCGCGCTCGAGGCGGCGGGGTTCCGAGTGGGGTGGCCCTCCCTGGAGGAGGACGTCCGCGCGCTGCTCTCGAGGTGAGGGGAGGATGAAGAGCGCGCTGATCTGGGACCCCCGCGTCCTGCAGTACCGTCTCCGCCCGGACCACCCCTTCAACCCGCGGCGCCTGGAGCTGGCCGTCTCGCTGATGGAGGCGCTGGGGCTGCTGGAGGGGGACGACGTGCGCGTGGTCCCCTCGCGCCCGGCGACGGACCGAGACCTGCTGCGGGTGCACGACGCCGAGTACGTGGCCGCGGTGAAGCGGCTGGGACAGGAGGGCGCCGACACCTCGGAGGCCTGGCGCTGGGGGCTGGGGACCGACGACACCCCCGTGTTTCCGCGGATGCACGAGGCCACCTCGCTGATCGTGGGGGGGACGATCCTCGCCGCGGAGATGGTGATGTCCGGCGAGGTGACGCGCGCCTTCAACGTAGCCGGGGGGCTGCACCACGCCCACCGCGACCGGGCCGCCGGCTTCTGCGTCTACGACGACCTGGCCGCCGCCATCGCCTGGGTCCGCGAGAAGCACGGCGGCCGCGTGATGTACATCGACTACGACGCCCACCACGGCGACGGGGTGCAGGGGATCTTCTACGACGACCCCGACGTCCTCACCCTTTCCCTGCACGAGACGGGGCGCTTCCTGTATCCCGGGACCGGCTTCGTGGACGAGCTGGGGGAGGGGGAGGGGTACGGCTACTCCCTGAACGTCCCGCTCGACCCCTCCACCGAGGACGACTCCTGGCTGGACGTGTACACGCGCCTCCTCCCGGAGGTGGCCGAGGCGTTCCGGCCGGACCTGATCGTCCTGCAGAGCGGGTGCGACGGGCACACGCTGGACCCGCTCACCCACCTCCGCGCCACCACGCGCCTGTACGAGGAGACCACCCGCATCACCTGCGAGGTCGCCGACCGCGTCTGCGGCGGTCGGGTCGTGGGCACCGGGGGCGGCGGATACGACATCTGGCGGGTGGTGCCGCGCGCCTGGACGCTGGTGTGGGCCGGGCTCTCCGGGCAGAAGGCCCCGGACCGCATCCCCTTCTCCTGGCTGGACCGCTGGCAGGGGGAGAGCCCCGAGCTCCTCCCCGAGCGCCTCCGCGACGAGCCGGACGCCTTCCCCCCCGTTCCCCGCCGCGACGAGGTCGCGGCCATCAATCTGCGGACGCTGGAGTCGCTCCGCCGCCAGGCCCTCCCGCTCCTGCGCGGGTGGGGGATGGGATTCTGAGGTGCCCGCCGTGGCCCCCGCGCCGCTCCCGCCGCTCGCCCGGGTCCTCCCCGCGGCGCTCCACGACCGGGAGGGCCGCGCCTACGCCGTGCGCGAGGCGACCCCCGCGGACCGGGCGGCGCTGGAGCGCTTCTACGAGCGCTTCGAGCCGAAGCGCGCCGCGCAGGGGCTCCCCCCCGTGGGCATCGTCCGCATCGTCCGCTGGCTGGACGGGATCCTGTCCGGGGGGACGCACCTGCTGGTGGAGGCGGAGGGCGAGCTGGTGGGGCACGCCTTCCTGGTCCCCACCGACCGCGCCGGCGTCGGCGAGTACGCCATCTTCCTGGACCATGGGATCCGTGGGCGCGGCGTGGGTACAAGGGTGAACCGTCTCGCCGCCGAAGCGGCGGCCGCGCTCGGCCTGCGCCGGCTCTGGCTCTCCGTGGAGCCCCACAACCGCGCCGCCGTGCGGTCGTACGAGAAGACCGGCTTCCGCTTCCGCCCGGAGACGATCTATTCGTCCGAGGCGGAGATGGAGCTGGAGATCCCCCCGGAGACCCCTCCCCCGGCGCTCTGAGCCGGGCGGTGGTCCCGACCTTGCGGGATCCATCGCCCAAAAACCGGAGCGCAACTCGTGATTCAAGCCGTTTTCCGCAGCACCCCCGTCCTGGCGGCGCTCCTCGCGCTCGCCGCCTGCACCCCGTTCGGGCGTCCGGCCACCGGCCCGGGAGCCGGTGCGGACACCGCCACCCGGGAGCTTCTCCGCCCCGTCCCGGTCCCGGCGTCGTATGCCGCCGCCCTGGCGCGGGGGACCCGCTCCCCCACCGGCGCGCCGGGGGACCGGTACTGGCAGCAGCGGGTGAGCTACCGCATCGACGCGGAGCTGGACCCGGCCACCGCCCTCCTCCGCGGCCGCGAGCGGATCGTCTACCGGAACCTTTCCCCGGTGCCGCTCACCACGGTGGTCCTCAACCTCTACCAGAACCTCTTCAGCGAGGGCGTCCCCCGGAACCGCTACGCCCCCATCACCGGCGGGTTCACGCTGGAGCGCGTCGCCGCGCAGGGGCAGCCGCTCACGGAGCGCCCCGTCGCCCAGATCCCGGTGGTGACGCCCCGCGAAGGCGCCCCGGTGGGGTACGCGGTGCAGGGGACGCTCGCCCGGCTGGTGCTCCCGCGCGCCGTGGCGCCGGGGGACAGCGCCGTGCTGGAGGTGGAGTGGCGCCACCGCGTGCCGCCGGCCGGCGCCTTCCGCACGGCGTACGAGGACGCGCTGGGCGGGCGGGTGCTGCAGGTGGCGCAGTGGTACCCGCAGGTGGCGGTCTTCGACGACGTGCACGGCTGGGACGCCACGCCGTACCTGGGCGACGGCGAGTTCTACCTGGAGTACGGCGATTTCGACGTCTCGCTCACCCTCCCGGCGGGGTGGCTGGTGGGTGCCTCGGGAACGCTCCGCAACCCGGAGCAGGTGCTCACCCCGGAGGCGCAGGCCCGGCTGGCGGCCCTGGCCTCCGGCGCCGACAGCGCCGTCCAGGTGGTGGGCCCCGCCGACCTGGCCGCCGGGCGCGTCACCCAGGGCGGCGCCAACGGGAAGGTCACCTGGCGCTTCCACGCGGACAGCGTGCGCGACTTCGCCTTCGCCGCCTCCGACCGCTACGTCTGGGAGGCGGTGCGGGCCTCGGTGGCGGGGGAGGGGGGCGCCCCGGCGCGTCCGGTGCTGGTCCACTCGCTGTACCGCCCCGGCGCCCCCGGGTGGGAGGATGCCGACCGCTACGCCGAGCACGCCCTGGAGTTCTTCAGCCGGCAGGTGATGCCGTACGCCTACCCGCAGCTCACGGTGTCGGAGGGGCCCATCTACGGGATGGAGTACCCGGGGCTGGTCTTCATCGCCCGCCCGACCGACCCCAAGGACCTGTACGCCGTCATCGCCCACGAGGTGGCGCACCAGTGGTTCCCCATGATGGTGGGGCAGAACGAGGCGGCGTACGCCTGGATGGACGAGGGCTTCGCCACGTTCATGGAGAACCGGGCGAGGGAGGACTTCTACCCCGGCGACCGGCCGTTCCTGGACGAGTTCGCCACCTACGTGACGCTGGGCGGCACCGAGCGGGAGGTGCCGCTGATGCGCCACACCGACCTGGTGAGCCCGTACGGCGCCCGCGGCTTCGCGGCGTACACCAAGCCGGCGCTCCTCCTCCGCTCGCTGGAGGGGGTGGTGGGGGACACCGTCTTCGCGCGGGCGCTCCGCACCTATGCGCGGGAGTGGCGCTTCAAGCACCCGTACCCGTGGGACTTCTTCGACACCGTGGAGCGGGTGTCCGGGCGCGACCTGGACTGGTTCTGGTACCCGTGGTGGTGGGAGACGGGGACGCTGGACTACGCCATCGAGGCGGTGGACACCTCGCAGCCGGGGACGGTCCGCGTCACCGTCCGCGACCTGGGAGAGATCCCCGCGCCGATCCCCGTGGTGGTCACCGCCGACAACGGCGCCACCACCCGCGCCGACCTCCCGGTCGAGCTGTGGACGGAGGACCGCCTCCGGACCGCCACCCTCTCGCTCCCGGTGTACGGCCGGGCGGTGCGGGTGCAGATCGACCCGGAGTTCATCTTCCCGGACGTGAACCCGCTCGACAACCTCTGGACCGCCGACGCGCAGCAGGCCGGCGGGAGGCAGGCCGCGGGGGAGCGGTAGGGCGGCGGGGGCTTGGCACCGGGCGTGAACTTCGCCATCGTTCTGGCGTCCCCCGCGGCGCCCCGCCGCGCCAGCCGTTCCGCACCACCTGGACCCCGTATGTCTAAGCTGCACCGTCCCCTGCTGGCCGCCGCGCTCGCCCTGCTCGCCGCCTGCGGCGGGGACGCGGAAGGCGAAACCGGCG
>DASYWD010000131.1 GCA_035936415.1 Longimicrobiaceae bacterium | reverse complement strand
GGGATCGCCGCCTCGTCGCTGCGCCCCTGGCCGCGGGCCTTCGCGGCGCTCCGCGGGATCGCGGCCGGCAAGCCGCTCTGGGTGGCCGCCCGCTGGAACGCGCCGTTCGCGCGGTCGCTCCGCCGGATCACGGACGAGTGGCGCCCGGAGGTGGTGCAGGCGGAGTTCAGCGCCATGGGGCAGTACCTGGGCGCGCTGGACGGGGTGCGGGCGCGGCGCGTGGTGACCGTCCACGAGCCCGCCGTCCCCGTCGCCCGGGAGCGGGTGCTGGCGGCCCGCGGGTGGGAGCGCGCCTTCTGGCGCACCGACGCGCGGCGGTGGGAGATGTTCGAGGCGGGCGTCCTCCGCCGCGCGGACGCCGCGGTCGCCTTCACCGGGCGCGACCGGGCGGAGCTGGAACGGCTCGGGACGGGGACCCCCGTCGTCCGCATCCCGCTCGCGGTCTCGCTCCCCGAGGCGGCGGCGGACCCGGTGGGCGGGCCCCGCCCGGCGCTCCTCTTCGTGGGGAGCTTCGTGCACCCGCCCAACCTGGACGCCGCCCTGCACCTGGTCTGCGACATCTTTCCGCGGCTGCGGGGGCGCTTCCCGGGGCTCCGGCTGTATCTTGTGGGCGAGGGGCCTCCCGGCGCGCTGCGGAAGTTGGCGGGAGCGGGGATCGAGGTCACCGGCTGGGTTCCGGACCTGGCGCCGCACCTGGACCGGGCGGCGGTCGTGGTGGCCCCCATCCGCCGCGGCGGCGGGATGCGGGTGAAGGTCGCGGAGGCCCTGGCGGCCGGCAAGGCGGTGGTGGGGACGCCGCTCGCCTTCGAGGGGATGGAGGTGGAGGACGGGACACACGCCCTGGTGGCCTCCGGCGCGGACGCCTTCGTGGAGGCGGTCGCCCGGCTGCTGGAGGAGCCGGAGCGGCGCGCGCGGATGGGGCGGGCGGCGCGCGAGTGGGCGCTGCGCAGCCTGGGGCCCGACCGCACCGCCGCCGCCTACGAGGCGCTGTACCGGTCGCTCCTCGACGGGTGGGGAGCGATGGAGACACGGGTGGAAGCAGCGAGATGAAGACCGACCGTACCGCCGCCGCCCTCGACCCGGGCGTCACCTGGATCCGCGCCTCGCGCGGGTGGGCCGTGCCGGACCTCCGCGAGCTGTGGAGGTACCGGGAGCTGCTGTACTTCCTGGTGTGGCGCGACGTGAAGGTGCGGTACAAGCAGACCGCACTGGGGGCCACATGGGCGATCCTCCAGCCGTTCGCCACCATGGTGGTGTTCAGCCTCTTCTTCGGGCGGCTGGCCAAGATGCCCTCGGACGGGGTGCCGTACCCGGTGTTCGCGTTCGCGGCGCTGGTCCCCTGGACCTTCTTCGCCGGCGGGCTGAGCCTCTCCAGCACCAGCCTGGTGGGGAGCCAGAACCTCCTCAAGAAGGTGTACTTCCCGCGCATGGCCATCCCGCTGGCGGCGGTGCTCTCGGGGCTGGTGGACTTCGCGCTCGCCTTCGCGGTGCTGCTGGGGATGATGCTCTACTTCGGGATGTTCCCCGGGGTGGAGTCGCTCTGGATCGTCCCCCTGCTGGCGCTGGCGCTGACCACCAGCCTGGGCGTGGGACTCTGGCTCTCCGCGCTGAACGTGCGCTACCGGGACGTCGCCTACGTGGTCCCCTTCCTGGTGCAGTTCTGGCTCTTCGCGACCCCCATCGCCTATCCGAGCAGCCTCCTGGAAGAGCCCTGGCGCACCGTCTACGGGATCAACCCCATGGTGGGCGTGGTGGAGGGCTTCCGCTGGGCGCTCCTGGGCACGGACACGGCGCCCGGGGGCGCCATCGTGGTGTCGTCGCTCGCGGCGCTGGCGCTCCTCGCGGGCGGCGCCCTCTACTTCCGCCGGATGGAGCGGACCTTCGCGGACCTGGTCTAGGGACGAATGAGCGACATCGCGATCCGCGTGGAAGGTCTCGGGAAGCGCTACCGCATCCCTCACGCCCGGCGGGCCACCATGCTGCGGGAGGCGCTGGTTGAGCGCCTCCGCGCGGCGGGCGGGCTGCTGGCGGGCCGCGGCCGCCCCCCGGCGGACGACACCTTCTGGGCGCTGCGGGACGTCTCGTTCGAGGTGGAGCGAGGCGAGGCGGTGGGGATCATCGGCGGGAACGGCGCGGGGAAGAGCACCCTCCTGAAGGTGCTGTCGCGCATCACGGAGCCCACGGAGGGGGATGCCTGGATCCACGGGCGGGTGGGATCGCTGCTGGAGGTCGGAACCGGCTTCCACGCGGAGCTGACGGGCCGCGAGAACACCTACCTCAACGGCGCGATCCTGGGGATGAAGCGGGCGGAGATCGACCAGAAGTTCGACGAGATCGTCGCGTTCGCGGGGGTGGAGCGGTTCATCGACACGCCCGTCAAGCACTATTCCAGCGGGATGTACCTGCGCCTGGCCTTCGCCGTGGCCGCACACCTTGAGCCGGAGATCCTGGTGGTGGACGAGGTCCTGGCCGTAGGCGACGCCACCTTTCAGCGCAAGTGCCTGGGGCGAATGGAGGACGTGGCCCGCCAGGGGCGCACCGTGCTCTTCGTGAGCCACAACATGGATGCCGTCCAGCGCCTCTGCTCGCGCTGCGTCCTGCTGGAGCGCGGGCGGGTGGCCGCCGTGGGCGAGAGCCGCGAGGTGGTGGCCCGGTACCTGGCGCGCGCCGGGGGCGAGCACGCGGCGGGGAGCTGGATCGAGCTGGACACCGTCGAGCGGTCCGGCTCCGGGGAGGTGCGCTTCCGCGCCATCCGCTACGGCAGCCCGGGGCCTCACGGGTCCGGCCCCGCCTTTCCGGGGGGACCGCTGCGCTTCGAGGTGGTGGTGGATTCGGACGACGACCGGGAGGTCGGCTCCCTGGCGGTGAGCCTCCGGACCCTGGGCGGCACCCTGCTGATCAACGCGGACGTCTTCGCCAGGGGGCGGGTGCTCCGGCTGCGCCGCGGCCGGAACACGGTGGTGGTGCACATCGAGGACCTCCCCCTGAACCCCGGCGTGTACTCGGTGGGGCTGTGGACCGGCGACTCCTTCGGCCCCGGGTACGACGGGGTGCCCGGGGCGTTCCAGCTCGAGGTGGTGCCCATGCACACGGAGGGGGTGGACCGCGTGTACATGGAAAGGGACGGGCTGGTCGCGTGCCGCTTCGAGGTGACCCTGGAGTACGCGCCGGAGGCCGGCGGACGCCACGAGCCCGCGGTCCCGGTGGCGGGCTCGTCCTCCGTGGGCCGGGCGTGAGCGGTCCGGAGCGGGCCGGATGAGCGGCGCGGCGGTGCGGGTCTCGGTGGTGATGCCCTTCCTGAACGCGGAGCGGTTCATCGGCGAGGCGGTGGAGAGCGTCCTGGCGCAGAGCTATCCCCACTGGGAGCTGCTGCTGGTGGACGACGGCTCCACCGACGGGAGCGGGGAGATCGCGCGCGGGTACGCCGCACGCGACCCCGACCGGGTCCGCTGCCTGTCGCACCCGGGGCGCGAGAACCGGGGCGCCAGCGCCGCCCGCAACCTGGCCCTCCGCGAGGCGCGGGGGGACCTCGTGGCGTTCCTGGACGCGGACGACGTGTGGCTCCCGGAGAAGCTCGCGGAGCAGGTCCGGCTCCTGGATGCCCACCCGGAGGTGGGGGCGCTGTACGGCAGTACTCTGTTCTGGTACGGCTGGACGGGAGCGCCGGAGGACGGGGCGCGCGACTGGCTACCGGACCTGGGCGTGCCCGTCGGCACGACGCTCGCCCCGCCGGAGCTGCTGGTCCGCTGCATCCGGGGACGGGCCGCGGTCCCCTGCACCTGCAGCATCGTGCTGCGGCGCGAGGTGGTGGAGCGGGTGGGGGGCTTCGAGGAGGGGTTCCGGCGCGTGTTCACGGACCAGGCGTTCTACACCAAGGTCTTCTCCGTCACGCCGGTGTACGTGGCGGACCGCTGCTGGGACCGCTACCGCATCCACCCGGAGTCCTCCTGCTCCACCTCCGAGCGCGAGGGAGAGCTTCGCGCGGCGCGGGGAGCATACCTTTCCTGGGCGGCGGAGTACCTCGCCGGCCGGCACCCCGCGGACGGCGAGCTCCTCCGCGCGGTGCGCTCCGCCCTGTGGCTGCACCGGCATCCGCGCATCGCGGGTGGGCTGACCGCCACCCGCCGCGGCC
>DASYWD010000130.1 GCA_035936415.1 Longimicrobiaceae bacterium | reverse complement strand
CCCCCCCCCCCCCCCCCCCCCCCCCCCCCCCCCCCCCGGGCCGGGTGGACGGCTCGTACACGATCTTCGCGCTGATGTGCGTGGAGATGTGGTGCCGGCTCTTCGTCGACGGGGACGCACTCTGAGCGCGGCCGCGCCCGCCGTGCGCCGCGCCCTGCTCTACCTGCGCACCGCCCGCCACCTCCGCTGGCGACAGTGGGTCTACCGGCCGGTGCGGCGGGTGCAGCGGCTCCTCCCCGCGGCACCCGCCGCGGCGCTCCGGGTGGACGAGGTTCGGGCAGCCCGCATGGCGGAGGCGGTCGCGGCCTGGGGCCCCGGCGACGCGGAGGGCAGGATCCGGCGGGCGGAGGAGGTGTGTGCGGGGCGGTTCACCTTCCTGAACCACACCGAGGCGCTCCCGTCCCCGGACTGGCGCCGCCGCCACGTGGGGCACCTCTGGAGCTACAACCTCCACTACTTCGACTACGCGCTCGACCTGGCCTGGGCCTTCCGTCTGCGCGGGGACCCGCGCTTCGCGCGGCGCTTCGAGGAGCTGGCGGAAGGGTGGATCGCCGCGACCGCGGACGGGGCGGGGGACGGCTGGGAGCCGTACCCCCTCTCGCTGCGGACCGTCAACTGGACGCAGGCGCTCCTCCTTTTCGGCGACGCGCTCGGATCCGCGTTCCGGGAGCGCCTGACGGGGAGCCTGGCGCGGCAGCTCGCCACGCTGGAGCGCCGGCTGGAGTGGCACATCCTCGCCAACCACCTGCAGAAGAACCTCTGCGCGCTGGCCACGGGCGGGCTGCTCTTCGAGGGCGCCGCCGCGGAGCGCTGGAGGCGCGTGGGGCTGCGTCACCTCTGGCGAGAGGTGGAGGAGCAGGTGCTCCCGGACGGGGGCCACTTCGAGCGCTCCCCCATGTACCACGCCATCGCGCTCGGCGACCTGCTGGAGCTGCTGCTCCTGCTGCGTGCCTGCGGCGAGCCCGCACCCCCGGCCGCGGTGGAGCGCATCGGAAGGATGGCGGATGCGTTCGACCGCCTCTCCCGGCCCGACGGCTCGCTGCACCTGCTCAACGACTCGGCCGGGGGGATCGCCCCCGCGCGCGACCGGCTGGACGCCCTTGCCAGGGCGGCGCTGGGGCACGGCGTCGTGGAAACGGATGGTGTCTGGGAGTTGCCGCAAACGGGCTTCCTCGGCTATACTGCCGCCTCCACGGGGGAGCGCCTGATCGTGGACTGCGGCGCCCCCGGGCCCCCGTACCAGCCCGGCCACGCCCACTGCGGCCTCCTGGGGTTCGAGCTGGACCTGGGCGGGCGGTCCGTGTTCGTGGACTCCGGCGTGTCCGGATACGACGGCGACCCCTTCCGGGAGTACGTCCGGAGCACACGCGCGCACAACACCGTGGCGGTCGCCGGGCGCGAGCAGTCCGAGGTCTGGGGCACCTTCCGGCTGGCGCGGCGGGCTGTGGTGCTCTACGCGCAGGCGGATGCGGGCGAGGAAGGCTGCCGGATCCGCGCCGCCTACCGGCCGTTCCACGAGCGGCGAATCGTCCACCACCGCACCGTCGAGCGCGGGGCAGGGGACTGGACCGTCACCGACCGGGTGGAGGGCGCCGAGGACGCCCCACTGCAGAGCTATCTACACCTGCACCCCGAGGCGGCCGTCGTGGTGGAGGACGGCGGGATCACGGCCCGGCTCCCGGGGGTCACCGTCCACGTGGAGCCGTTCGGCACGGACCGCCTCGACGTCGTCCGCGGCGCGCGGGACCCGGTACAGGGGTGGTACTGCCCGGAGTTCGGGTGCGCCGTGCCCGCCGCGGCCATCGAGATGCATGTCGAGCGAAACAACGGTGGCGTTTTCGGCTATCGAATCCGAACGATCCGAGGTGGTTGAGGTGAAGCGGTCGTCCCAGCTGCACGTAGGCTATCTGGTACAGCAGTTTCCCCCTGAGGTCGGTGCCGGCCCTGCGCGCGTGACCGAGATGGCGCGCCGCTGGCAGGAGGCCGGGGCGCGCGTGACCGTGGTCACCGGGCTCCCGGGCCGCGCCATCCCGGGGCGGGCGTACGGGAGCGGCGACCCCGCGTACCGGGGGAAGCTCTTCATGGAGGAGGAGTGGGAGGGGATCCGCGTCCTCCGCTCCTGGCTGTACCCCACCACCCGGCCGGGCTTCTCCCGGACCGTGCTCAACAACGTCTCCTTCATGGCGACGAGCGCGGCGCACGCCCTCGCCCGGTTGGGGCGCACGGACGTGCTGATCGCCAGCTCGCCGCCGCTCTTCCCCCACGTCGCAGGTGCGGCGGTGGCCCGCATGCGCGGGATCCCGCTGGTGCTGGAGGTGCGTGACCTCTGGCCGGACTACCTCGTCGGAATGGGGATGCTGAAGGAGGGGCACCGGGCGACCCGGGCCCTCTTCGGCCTGGAGCGCAGACTGCTGACGCGGGCGGACCACGTGGTGGCGGTCACCGGGTCGTTCCGGCGCCGCATCATCGCCAAAGGCGTGGCCCCCGAACGGGTGGACGTGATCCCCAACGGGGTGGACGTCGAACTCTACTTCCCCTCCGACGAGCCGCCGCCGCTCCCCACCCTCGCCCGCCACAACGGGGAGTTCGTGGCGGGGTACCTGGGCACCTTCGGGGCGGGCCAGCAGCTCAGCACGCTGGTGGACGCCGCGGCGATCCTGCAGCGGGAGGATCCCTCCATCCGCATCGTCCTGGCGGGCGACGGACTCGACCGGGAGCGGGTGAGCAGCCGGGCGGAGTCGCTCGGGGTCGGCAACCTGGCCATCCACCCGCCGATCCCCAAGGACCGGACGCGCGCCTTCTACAACCGCTGCGACGTGTGCCTGGTCCCGCTGGCGCCGATCCCCGTGTTCCAGGAGACCATCCCCTCGAAGATCTTCGAGGTCATGGCGTGCGAGCGGCCGGTGCTCGCCAGCCTCTCGGGTGAGGGGAAGGACATCGTGGAGCGCAGCGGGGGAGGGGTCGTGGCCCCGCCGGGGGACGCCCGCGGAATCGCGGACGCCCTCCACGCGCTCAAGCGCATGGCGCCGGAGGAGCGCGCCTCGCTCGGGCGCAGGGGCCGGGAGTTCGTCGCCCGGGAGTACGCGCGGGAAGCACTGGCCGACCGGTACCTGGACATCCTCGCCGACGTGGCCGCCCGGCCGCGTGGCGCTTCCTCGCACAGCCGTCGGCAATCGTGAGCGGTTCCATTCCCAGGCGGGTCCTGGTGGTCGCCGGGGCCCGCCCCAACTTCATGAAGGTCGCCCCCGTGCTGCACGCGCTCCACGCGGCGGGGCACCAGGCGCTCCTCGTGCACACCGGGCAGCACTACGACGTGCGCATGTCGGACGCCTTCTTCGCCGACCTGGCGATCCCCGAGCCCGACTTCCACCTCGGGGTGGGCTCCGGCTCGCACGCGCTGCAGACGGCGCGCGTGATGGAGGCGTTCGAGGGCGTCCTCCTAGAGGTGCGCCCCGACTGGGTGGTGGTGGTGGGCGACGTCAACTCCACTCTCGCCTGCGCGCTGGTCGTCTCCAAGCTCAAGGAGGAAACGGGGAGCCGCATCGCCCACGTGGAGGCGGGGCTGCGGAGCGGCGACTGGCGGATGCCGGAGGAGGTGAACCGCGTCCTCACCGACCGGCTCTCCGATCTGCTGCTCACCCCCTCCCGCGACGCGCACCCCAACCTCCTCGCGGAGGGGATCCCGGAGGAGCGCATCGCCTTCGTGGGGAACGTGATGATCGACACCCTTCTGGCGCAGCTCCCCGCCGCCCGCGCCCTGGGGCTCCCCAGGCGGCTGGGCCTGCGGCCCGGAGGGTACGCGGTGGCGACCCTGCACCGGCCCTCCAACGTGGACTCCGAGCCCACGCTCCGGGCCGCCCTGGAGGGGCTCGCGCGCGTCGCCGGGCGCATGCCGGTGGCGATCCCGCTGCACCCCCGCACGCTGAAGAGCGTGGAGGCCCACGGGCTGGAGCCTCTGCTGGCCCGCCTCTGCCGGCTGGAACCGCTGGGCTACCGGGAGATGCTCGCGCTCACCGACGGCGCGGCGGTGGTCCTCACCGACTCCGGCGGGCTCCAGGAGGAGACGACCGCGCTGGGCGTCCCCTGCGTCACCCTCCGCGAGCAGACAGAGCGGCCGGTGACCATCACGGAGGGGACCAACCGCCTCGCTCCATGGCCCCTGGCGCCGGACGGGGTGGAGGCCGCCTTCGAGGAGGCGCTGGCCGCGGGCCGGGCGGCCCCGGGCGAGCGGTCCCCCGAGGGGTGGGACGGCCGCGCCGCGGTGCGCATCGTGGAGCGGCTGGCGGAATGACCTCCGTGCGCGGGCCGGTGCTGGTCACCGGCGCGACCGGCTTCCTGGGGCGGCAGCTCTCCGCGGCTCTGGCCGCGGAGGGCATCCCCGTCCGCGGGCTGGTGCGCGATCCCGCCGCCCGGCTCCCCGACGGCGTGGAGCCTGCCCCCGCCGCGGGCCTCCACGACCGCGAGGCGCTCCGCCGCGCCCTGGACGGCGCGCAGGCCGTGGTCCACCTCGCGGCCCGCGTGCACGTGATGCGCGACGCGGCCGCGGACCCGCTGACGGAGTTCCGCCGCGTGAACGTGGAGGGCACCCGCGTGCTGCTGGAGGAGGCGGTGTCCGCCGGTGTGCGGAGCTTTGTCTTCGTCAGCTCTGTGAAGGCGGTGGGAGAGGAGAGCGACGCCCCCTGGACCGAGGATACGCCCCCGCGGCCGGTGGACCCCTACGGGATCAGCAAGCTGGAAGCGGAGCGGCTGGTGCGCGAGATGGCGGACCGGGCTGGGCTCCATGCGCCCATCCTGCGCCTCCCCCTCGTCTACGGCCCCGGGGTCAAGGGGAACATGCTCCAGCTCTTCGCCCTGGTGAGCCGCGGCGTGCCGCTCCCTTTCGGCGCGGTGCCGAACCGGCGCAGCATGGTCTACTCCGGGAACGTGGTCGCCGCGATTCGGGCGGTGCTGGACTCACCTGCGGCGGGATCGGGGGTCTTTTTCGTGAGCGACGGGCGCGACCTGACCACCCCGGAGCTGGTCCGCGAGGTCGCCCGGGCGCTCGGCGTCGAGCCGCGGTTGCTGCGCGTCCCGCCTGCGCTCCTGCACGTCGCCGCCCGAGCCGGAGACGTGCTCTCGCGGGTCGCGCCGTTCCCGCTCACCTCCCCGGCGCTGCAGCGGCTCACCGGCTCGCTCGCGCTGGACGCGAGCGAGCTCGGGCGGGTCACCGGCTTCCGCCCCCCCTACTCGGTGGAGGAGGGGCTCCGTGCCACCGCCGAGTGGTACCGCGCCGGGGACGCGGCGCGCGCCTGATGCTGCCCGAGCTGCTCCTCGTTCCCGCGGCCGCGGCCACGAGCTGGGCCCTCACCGCGGCGGTGCGCAAGTACGCCCTGGCCCGCTCGGTCCTGGACGTGCCCAACCAGCGCAGCTCGCACACCGTCCCCACCCCGCGCGGCGGAGGGATGGCGATCGTGGTGGCCTTCCTCGCCGGGGTGGCGCTCGCCGGGCTGGCGGGGTGGGTCGCTCCGTGGGTCTCGGCCGCACTGCTGGGCGGTGGGGTCCTGGTGGCCGGAATCGGGCTGGTGGACGACCACCGCAGCGTCTCCGCGCGCGCCCGGCTGGCGGTGCACTTCCTGGCCGCCGCCTGGGCCCTGTATTGGCTGGGTGGGCTCCCGTCGCTGGGGGTGGGGTCGGGCACCGTACAGCTGGGGATTGCTGGGACGCTCCTCGCCGCGCTGGGAGTGGTGTGGTTCGTCAACATGTACAACTTCATGGACGGGATCGACGGGATCGCCGGGAGCGAGGCGGTCACCGTCGGCCTGGCCGGGGGCGGGCTCCTGCTGGCCGCCGGGAGCCCGGGCCTCGCCACGCTTTCGTTCCTGCTGGCCGCCGCCGCCGCGGGCTTCCTCGTGTGGAACTGGCAGCCGGCGCGGATCTTCATGGGCGACGTGGGGTCCGGGTTCCTGGGCTTCTGCTTCGCCGTGCTGGCGCTCGCCTCCGAGCGCGCCGGCGCCGTCCCCCTGCTCGCGTGGGTGCTGCTGCTGGGCGTCTTCCTCTTCGACGCCACCCTGACGCTCGGCCGGCGCGTGCTGCAAGGGGAGAGGTGGTACGACGCACACCGGAGCCACGCCTATCAGCGGGCGGTGCAGCACGGATGGGGCGCCGCCGCCGTGACCTGCGGGGTGATCGCCCTGAACATCGTGCTGGGCGCGCTCGCCTGGCTCGCCGTCGTCGAGCCGGGATGGCTGCCCCCGGCGCTCCTGGCCGGGGTCGTGGTCCTCGGGGCCGCATACCTGCTCGTGGAGCGCGCCCGCCCCATGTACCCGACGCGCGAGGGGGTCCCGGGGCCGAAGAGCGAGAGGTGTTCCACTCCGCGGAGTTGAATTATCTTCCCCGCGCCGGCTCGCGCCCGTCCGGCCGGACG
>DASYWD010000129.1 GCA_035936415.1 Longimicrobiaceae bacterium | reverse complement strand
CTCACCCCGCCTCCGCCAGCGCGGGCGAGGGGCGGCGCCGAGCCCGCGCCGGCTCCGCGGGCGGGTGGATCTCCTCGTGGTAGTCGAAGTCCGTGTTCACCGCCCACACGTCGTGCGAGGCCCCCTGCATGTTCCACACGGTCATCATCGCCGTGAGCATGGAGTGGTCCTGGTTGTTGTACTTGTGCATCCCGTTCCGCCCGATCAGGTGCAGGTTGGGGATGGGGTCCAGGTGTGCACGCACCGCGTCCAGGTGCGCCCGGTACGCCCCGTCGTACACGGGGTACGCCTTGGGCACCCGGACCACCGTGGCGTCGCGCACGTGCGCCGGGTCGCCCAGCCCCAGCGAGGCGAGCTCCCGCGTCGCGAGCGCGATCAGCTCCTCGTCGGACGAGGTCCAGAGGCCGTCCCCCTCGAAGCAGAAGTACTCCATCCCCAGGCAGGTGCGCCCCTGGTCGGGCACCATGGCCGGGCTCCAGTTGCGGAAGTTCTGGATGCGCCCCACCCGGACGTCCGGCGAGTGCACGTAGATCCAGTTGTCCGGGAAGGAGTCCGGCTCGTCCAGGATCAGCGCGACCACCAGGAAGTCGCGGTAGCTCAGCCCCTCGCCCGAGCTCGCCACCTCCGGGGGCGGAGCGGGGCTCAGGGCGCGCACGAGCGAGCGGATGGGCATGGTGGAGACGAAGTGCTCCCCCTCCACCCGCCGCGTCCCCTCGGGCGTTTCCGCCTCGACCGCCACCACCCGCCCGTCCTCCGTGTGGAGCGCGCGCACCTTGTGTCGCGTCAGCACCTCACCGCCCATCTCCACCACCCGGTCGCGGAACGCCTCCCACATCTGCCCGGGTCCCAGCCGCGGGTACTGGAACTCGTCGATCAGCGTCCGGATGTCCCTGGACCGCCGGTTCAGCCCCGCCGCGGAGCGCAGGGCGCTCCAGAGCGACAGGTTCTGGATCCGCTGGGCCGCCCACTCCGCCGAGATCTCGGTGCAGGGGATGCCCCACACCTTCTCCGTGTACGTCTTGAAGAAGGTCTCGTAGAGCCGCTTCCCGAACCGGTTCGACACCCACTGCTCCAGGTTCCGCTCCTCCCGCTCCGGGAACGCCCGGCTGCGGGCGTAGCTCGCGACCACACGCATGCTGTTCCAGACGCCCAGCCCGGCGAGCGCGTTGCGGGCCTTGAGCGGGTAGTCGAAGTACTTGCCGTCGTAGAAGATGCGCGAGAGCCGCGGGACCGAGATGAACTCGGGGCCCAGGACCTCCTGCCAGAGGCTCTCCACCGGCTCGTACTTGGTGAAGAACCGGTGTCCGCCGATGTCGAACCGGTAGCCGTGGTACTCCACCGTGCGGGAGAGCCCCCCCACCACGTCGTCGGCCTCCAGCACGGTGACCGGAACGCCCTCCCGCGCCAGGAGGTACGCCGCGGTGAGCCCGCCCGGCCCCGCGCCGATGACGACGGCGCGGTCCTTCGGGGAGAGCTGGTCCACGCGCCGTGGAAGTTGTGTCGCAGAAGCGGTCATGCGTGTTCGCAGGGGGGTCGTTTCGGGAACGGACGGACGGGTCACAGTACGGCCGCGGCCAACGCGGGCCGGCCGGCGCGCTCCACGGCCCCGCGC
>DASYWD010000128.1 GCA_035936415.1 Longimicrobiaceae bacterium | reverse complement strand
GCGCGCTGCGCGTACGCTCGATGCCTTGGAGGAGGCGGTCGCCGCAGCCATGGAGTCGATCACCCCGCATGATGCCCGCGGCTGGTTCACCCACTGCGGCTACAAGCTCGCTCCACAATGAATAGCAAACCGCTCTAGGCCCGCAAGGCCGATCCGGGCAAGCCGGGTGGACGAGCCCCAGCCCGCTGGTCCCGGCGCTCTCCCGTGCGGCCGGAGTCGCCAGGGGGCTGTCCGCACATCGGACAGCGATTACGGCCTACCGGACGTTCACGGCCGTGTGATCCATCTCGCGACGCTCCGCCGGCAGGAGCCGTGGGACGAACTCGCGACTGAACCGCGCCGGGATTGTCGGAGGCTCCAACGCTTGAGAGATTGGAGCCATGAACAAGCCAACGACGTATTCCCCCGAGGTGCGGGAGCGGGCTGTGCGGATGGTGTTCGACCACACGCACGAGCACGCCTCGCAGTGGGCGGCCATCCAGTCCATCGCAGAGAAGATCGGTTGCTCCGGTGAGACGCTGCGCAACTGGGTTCGCCAGGCCGAGCGGAACCACGGCAAGCGGGCCGGGCTCTCCACGGATGAGCGTGCTCGCCTGAAGGAGTTGGAGCGCGAGAATCGAGAGCTGAAGCGAGCGAACGAGATCCTGCGCAAAGCGTCCGCGTATTTCGCTCAGGCGGAGCTCGACCGCCGACCGCGCTGATGGTGCGCTTCATCGACGAGCACCGAGAGGAGTACGGAGTCGAGCCGATCTGCGGTGTGCTGCCGATCGCTCCGTCCACCTACTACCATCACAAGGCCCAGCAAGCGGACCCCACACGCCGCTCGCAGCGCAGCCAGCGCGACGAGGAGTTGCGCGACGAAGTGGACCGCGTCTGGAAGCAGAACCAGGAGGTCTACGGGGTGCGCAAAGTCTGGCGTCAGCTCAACTGCGAGGGGCGCCCCGTGCGCGCTGCACGGTTGCACGGCTGATGGGGGAGCTGGGGCTGGAGGGCGTGGTGCGCGGGAGGCAGCTCCGCACGACCATCCCAGCGGAGGTGGCGGATCGTCCGCTGGATCTGGTGCAGCGCGACTTCACGGCGGAGCGGCCGAACCAGCTCTGGGTCAGCGACTTCACGTACGTGGCCACCTGGCGTGGGTTCGTGTACGTGGCCTTCGTCATCGATGTCTTCTCGCACCGGATCGTGGGCTGGAGAGTCTCCAGTTCGCTGAAGACCGAACTCGCGCTCGATGCGCTGGAGCAGGCCATCTGTGAGCGGGAGGAAGCAAGAGCCGAGCGGCTGGTGCATCACAGCGACCGCGGCGTGCAGCCCGGATTCAACTGGTCGTCGCAACAATGCCTGTGTGAGCCGATCGTAGGAACTCGTCCAACGCCTCGGCGGGTGTTCTCCAACCCAGAGTTTTGCGAGGTCGCGTGTTGAGCGCCAGGGCCACGGCTGCCAGGTCGGTGGCGCTGTGCGCGCTCAAGTCGGTGCCCTTCGGGAAGTACTGACGCAGCAGCCCATTCGTGTTTTCGTTCGTGCCACGCTGCCACGGGCTGTGGGGATCGCAGAAGTAGACCTCCAGACCTGTATCGATTCGCAGTCGCGCGTGCTGCGCCATCTCCGCCCCTTGATCCCACGTCAGCGACCGTCGGAGCTGCTCGGGCAGGGTGCCGATCGCCTGCGCGATGGCGTCGCGGACTGCCTCGGCGCCATGTCCGGCGAGCGCGGGCCCGTTCTTCACGCGCTCCCCCGGACCATGACCCGCCATTCGAGGCAGGTGAAGCAGGAGGGTGAAGCGCGTCGTGCGTTCGACCAGGGTACCGATGGCGGAGCTGCCCAGCCCCAGGATGAGGTCCCCCTCCCAGTGGCCGGGTACCGCGCGATCGGCCGCCTCCGCCGGACGCTCGCGGATCAGCAGTTCAGGGGTGACGAAGGATTTACCCCGTCCCTGCGTGCGCGCCCGCGGCACCCGAAGCGCCCGACCCGTGCGCAGGCATGCGGTCAGCTCGCGCCGCAGTGCGCCTCGGCTTTGCACGTACAGCGCCTGGTAGATGGCCTCGTGGCTGATGCGCATCGTCGGATCGTCGGGAAGTCGAGGGGGAGACGACGGGCGATCTGCTCCGGGCTCCATGCCCGGGCCCATCGGCGATGCTGCCGACGTCCGTGCTTGCGCCCCTTCCAGGCGACCTCCGGCCCAGGGACCGGCTCCCCGCTCGGAGCCAGGATGGTGCCGTCCAGGCGGTCCTGCACGTACTGCCGTAGTCTCGTATGGACGGCCAGCTTCGCCTGCTTCGGGCGGCGGGCGGCTCGATCCGCGTGCCACTGTGCAGTGGTCGCTCGATAGGTGAAGGTGCCGCTGCGCGTGGCCGCGTTCCGGCGCAGCTCTCTGGAGATCGTCGACGGCGAGCGCCCCAGCCGACGCGCGATCTCCCGCACGCCGTGCCCCTGTGCCCGCAGAAGCGCGATCTCTTCCCGGTCCGCGAAGGACAAGTACCGCCCCGAGAGCGGCTTCGAGGAGGACGAAAGATGAGAGGGTGACATACCGCCCGCGTTTCGGAACCATCGGACCCCGACCGCCGGGGGACACCCCGACAGACACCGCGGCCTCCTCGCTGGATCCCCCCGCCGCAATCACCGTCCAGAACCGCTGCCGATCCTCCCGCCGCGCGGCTGGGGGCCGGCCCAGCGACCCCAATGCGCCTCGCTCCGGCCGCGCCGAACGCCGCTTCTGAATCGTCATCGCAACTCCCTCCATTGAGGTGTTGCGACGACCGCTTGAATCCACCCAGTACCTCTCGATCCGCTATACCGAGCGGCTCGCGGAGGCGGGCATCGAGCCCTCCGTGGGCAGCAAGGGTGACTCGTACGACAACGCGCTGGCTGAATCAGTGATCGGGCTGTTCAAGACGGAAGTGATTCGGCGGCGTGGCCCCTGGCGCGGGCTGGAAGACGTGGAGTTCGCCACCCTCGAGTGGGTCTGGTGGTTCAACCACCACCGCCTCCTGGAGCCACTCGGACACGTTCCCCCGGTGGAGTACGAGGAGGCATTCTACCGCCGTCAGGAGACTCAGGATCTCGTGCCGGCACTCACGTCCTGATCTCTCCGAAAAACCCGGCGCGGTTCAACTTTTTCAGCGGGCGCACAGACAGTTCTTCTTCTGCGCAAAATAGGGCATAGTTAGCTCGATCCTGCTGGACTAAACTGTTGACTCCGAGCAGTTCGCGGTTTATGGTGCTACAGACGATATCCGGACAGGTCGTGCATAGGCCTGAATGGTGCTCCCGGATCATTATCGAAGCACATCGCAGGGGGACCCGCCTCGCATCTCGGCTGAGGACGGTTCCGATCGGTGAACTTTGGAGGCAAACGGGAACGGATATCGCGGGCTTCATGGTCAGTGGGACCGCAACGGAGACGAAATTTTTCGGGAACAGGTCATGGACGCGCTGCCTGGGCAGACACTTTCCGCACCTCCCGCCGTAATCACGGGTCCGCCGCTCTCCGGCTCTGCCGAGGCGCCGACGACCCTGGTCGAGCTGCTCATGCGTGCCTCCGAGGAGGCCGAAACCGGCAGGGCGATCCGGGTGGGGAGGGACGGGGCGGAGGTCGTGCTGAGCTACCGCGAAGCCCACCTCCGCGGGGAGCGCATCCTGGGCGGCCTCCGCGCTTGCGGGATGAGGCCGGGGGACGAGATCGTGCTCCAGGTGGACGTGGCCGAAGAGTTCATTCCGGCACTCTGGGCGTGCATCCTGGGTGGCTTTACGGCGGTCCCCACTGGGGTGCTGGGCACCGATGCGGGAGCGGAGCTAACCACGCGTCGGCTGCGTGACGTGTGGACCACGCTGGAAGGCCCCCTGGTGCTGGCCGGCACCGGCCACGCCGAAGCGGTGATTGGCGCGCTGGGTGCTGTGGCCCGCGTCGTTCCGGTGGCGGAGGCGGCCGCGCACGCTCCTGATCCCTCGTGGCATCCCAGCCCGCCCGAGTCGATCGCGGTGCTCATCCTCAGCTCGGGGACCACCGGGCGCCCCAAGCTCATCCAGCGCAGTCACCACAACCTGCTGTGCGTCTCCCAGTCAAGCCGGGCGCCGAAAGCTGCGGCCGGACCCGCCAGGCGCAAGACCACCTTCCTGAACTGGCTCCCGCTGGACCACAACGCGGGCCTCACCGCCAGCCTCGCCATGATTGCGGCGGGGGCGGACCAGATCCACCTCGGCACCCGGGACGTCCTGGAAAATCCCGAGCGCTGGCTGGATGCCGTTCACCGCTACCGAGTCTCTCACACGGGCGGAACCAACTACTCGCTCGGGCTCATCAACGGGCGCCTCGAGGAGGGCGGAGGGCGCGCGTGGGACCTCTCCTGCGTGGAGAGCATCATGGTGACCGCCGAGCCGGTGCTCGCACGCACCGTTCGTACATTCGTGGGGCACCTTTCGCGCTATGGGCTCCGGCCGGAGGCTCTCCGGGTCTCTTACGGGATGTCGGAGGTGGGGGGGATCACGCGGCTCACCGAGCTCCGCCTGGACGAACGCGGCGATACCGACGCGTTCGTGGAGGCGGGAACGCCGTATCCGGGGATCTCGCTACGGGTGGTGGACTCCCGCGGGCGGGTCGTGCCGGAGGGAAGCGAGGGGCGGATCCAGGTGCGGGGCGAAACGGTCGCGCCGGGGTACGCCCGCGACCCCGGCCAGAACCTGGAAAGCTTCACGGAGGACGGCTGGTTCGACACCGGAGACGCCGGGTTTCTGCGTGCGGGCTCGCTGACGATCACGGGGCGGGAGAAGGACGTCCTGATCGTCAACGGGCTCAACATCCACAGCCAGGAGGTCGAGGCGGTGGTCGAGGAGGTGGACGGGGTGGACCGGGGCTGCACGGCCGTCTGCGCGGTGCGCATGCCCGGCCAGGATACCGACGCCGCCGCCGTATTCCTCCACACGCCGCTCACGGGGGCGCACGAGCGGGACGCGCTCCGGCGGGAGGTCCGGCGCGTAATCGCCTCGCGGTTCGGGGCCACCGCGGCACACGTGCTCCTGGTGGGCCGAGACGAGATCCCTCGCACTCCGCTGGGAAAGATCCAGCGCGCCCCGCTCCGCCGCGAGCTGCGCGCCGGGGGCTTTGCCGCGGCCGTCGCGGAGGATGCGGTCACCGGGAGCGGCGATGGATGGGTGGCCCCGCGCACCCGGCTGGAGCGAGAGATCTGCGCGCTGTGGGCAGAGACGCTGGGCGTGGGCAGGGTGGGGATCCATGACGACTTCGTGGGCCTGGGGGGACACTCGCTCCTGGCGGCACGTGTCGCGGCGCGGGTGCGGGTGGTCTCCGGTGTCGATGTGCCGCTGCGTGTGCTCTTCGAGCATCCCACGGTGGCGGGGCTCTCCACGGCCGTGGAGGCCCTGGGGCGTACCGACCGGACCGGGGTGCCGCCGCAGGTGCGAGCCCCGGTGGACGGACCGCTCCCGCTCTCTTTCGGCCAGCAGCGGCTCTGGTTCATTGACCGGCTCCAGCCGGGAGGCAGCGTCTACAACCTCTCCAGCGCGCTCCGGCTGCGGGGGCCGCTGGACGTGGCCGCCCTGGAAGGGGCGCTTGGGGAGATCGTCCGGCGGCACGAGCCGCTGCGCACGGTCTTCGATGCCCCCGGCGGCGAGGCCGTCCAGGTGGTCGTACCCGCAGGCGCGATGGTGCTGCGCACCGAGGACCTGTCCTCAATTCCGGGCGAGGCGAGGGAAGCCGTGCTGGCCCGCCGGGTCCGCAGCGCGGCGACGAAGCCCTTCGACCTCTCGCGCGGACCGCTCTTCCGGGCGAGGCTGCTGCGGCTGGCGGCGGACGAGCACGTGCTGCTGCTCTCGATGCACCACATCGTCGGCGACGGCTGGTCCTTCGGTGTGCTCTTCCGCGAGATGGAGGCGCTCTACGCCGCCTTCCTCCAGGGTGAGGCATCGCCGCTCCCGCCGCTGCCCGTGCGGTTCGCCGACCATGCCGTGCAGCAGCGGGCGGAGATCGCGGGTGAGGCGCTGGAGCGCCACCTGGTCTACTGGAAGAGCCGGCTCGAGGGAGCGCCCGCGCTGCTGGAGCTGCCCGTGGACCGGAAGCGCCCGGCGGTGCAGAGCCATGCGGGGGCGGTCTGCCGCTTTGCGCTCTCGTCGGCGCTGAGCGGGCGGCTGGCCGCCGTGGGGAGGTCGGAGGGGGCGACCCTCTTCATGACCCTGCTCGCCGCGTTCCAGGTGCTGCTGGCGAAGTACAGCGGCCAGGAGGACGTGGTCGTGGGGGCCCCGGTGGCGGGGCGGACCCACCCGGAGCTGGAGGGGTTGATCGGCTTCTTCGCCAACACGCTCGCGCTACGGACGGACCTGTCGGGCGACCCCACCTTCCGCCAGCTGCTGAGGCGCGTGCGGGAAGGGACGCTGGGGGCGTACGCGCACCAGGAGCTGCCGTTCGAGAAGCTGGTGGAGGCGCTGCAGCCGGAGCGCAGCCTGGGGCATTCACCCCTGTTCCAGGTGACGTTCGCGCTCCAGAACGCCGGGCGGACGCCGCCCCGCCTGACCGGGGTGGAGACGAGCCTGGTCCGCACGGACGGCGCCACGGCGATGTTCGACCTCGGCCTCAGCATGGCCGAGCAGGACGGCGAGCTGCGCGGCGTGCTCGAGTACGCGACTGACCTGTTCGATGCCGCCACGGCCCGGCGGATGGTCGGCCACCTGCGCGTGCTGCTGGAGGGGATCGCGTCCGCGCCGGAGACCCGGCTTTCCGGGCTGGAGCTGCTGGGCGAGGAGGAGTGCCGCATAGTGCTGGAGGAGTGGAACGGGACCGAGGCGGAGTATCCGGCGGACCTGTGCATCCACCAGCTCTGCGAGGAACGGGCGGTCCTCACGCCGGACGGGGTGGCCGTGGTCTTCGAGGAGGAGTTGCTTACCTACCGGGAGCTGAACGAGCGGGCCAACCGCCTCGCGCATCGTCTCCGGACGCTGGGGGTGGGACCCGAGGTGCGGGTGGGGCTCTGCCTGGAGCGGAGCCTGGAGATGGTGGTTTCCATCCTGGCCGTGCTCAAGGCGGGCGGTGCGTACGTGCCGCTGGACCCTGGGTATCCCGCCGAGCGGCTGGAGCTGATGCTCTCCGACTCCGGGGTGGCGGTGCTGCTGGCCCAGGAGCAGCTGCGCGGCGTGCTGCCGGCCGGCGCGAGCGTCCGGGTCCTGAGCGTGGACGGCGCATGGACCGGGACCGGCGGAGAGAGCGCGGAGAACCCCGCGAGCGGGGTGACGCCGGAGAACCTGGCGTACGTGATCTACACCTCCGGCTCCACCGGGCGGCCGAAAGGGGTGATGAACACCCACGGCGGGGTCGTGAACCGCCTGGCGTGGATGCAGGCGGAGTATGGGCTCCGCCCCGAGGACGTGGTGCTGCAGAAGACGCCGTTCAGCTTCGACGTCTCGGTCTGGGAGTTCTTCTGGACGCTGCAGCAGGGCGCCACGCTGGTGATGGCGAGGCCGGACGGGCACCGCGACCCGGCCTACCTGCAGGAGGTGATCGAGCGGCGCGGGGTCACGACGCTGCACTTCGTCCCCTCCATGCTCCAGCAGTTCCTGGAGCGGGCGGACGCGCGGCGCTGCGCCACCCTCAAGCGGGTGATCTGCAGCGGCGAGGCGCTCCCGCCGGCCCTGGTGGAGCGCTTCCACCAGCGGATCCCCCCTCCCGCGGCGCTCCACAACCTCTACGGCCCCACCGAGGCGGCCGTGGACGTCAGCTACTGGGAGTGCGGGCGCGACGCCCCGGCGGGCGCGGTCCCGATCGGCCGGCCGGTCAGCAACACCCGGCTCTACGTGCTGGACACGGCGCTCCGGCCGGTCCCCGTGGGTGTGCCAGGCGAGCTGTACATCGGCGGGGTGCAGGTGGCCCGCGGCTACCTGGGCCGCCCGGGGCTCACCGCCGACCGGTTCGTCCCCGATCCGTTCGCCCGCGGCCGCGGGGCGCGGCTGTACCGGACGGGCGACCGTGCGCGCTGGCGGGCGGACGGCGCGCTGGAGTACCTGGGCCGCCTGGACCGGCAGGTGAAGGTCCGCGGGTTCCGCATTGAGCTCGGCGAGGTCGAGGCGGTGCTGCTGCAGCACCCGGCCGTGCAGGAGGTGGCGGTCGCCGACTACGAGCACGCCCCTGGAGACCGGCGCCTGGCCGCCTACGTGGTCCCGGACGCCGGGCACGCCCCGGCCCCCTGGCGCCTGCTGGAGCTGCGCCGCACCGGGGCGCTTGACGGGCACCGGGTGGAGATGCTCCCGGACGGCACCGAGGTAGTCTCGCTGAACCCGCACGAGACCCGGTTCCTCTACGACGAGATCTTCGAGCGCGGCGCGTACCTCCGGCACGGCATCACGCTGGCCGAGGACGCCTGCGTCTTCGACGTGGGCGCCAACATCGGGCTCTTCACCGTTCGGGTGGCGCAGCGGTGCCCCCGCGGGCGGGTGTACGCCTTTGAGCCCATCCCCCCCGTGTGCGAGGCGCTGCGGCTGAACGCGGCCGTGCACGGCGACGTGCGCGTGCTGGAGTGCGGGCTGGCCGAGGCGGAGGGCGAGGCGGTCTTCACCTTCTATCCCAACGCCTCCATCCTCTCCGGCCGCCACGCCGAGGCCGCGGAGGAGCAGGCGGTGGTGAAGGCGTTCCTGCTGAACGACGCCGATGTGCCCGAAGATATGCAGGAGGAGGGGCTCGACGCGCTGCTGCGGCACCGGCTCTCGGTGCGCGAGTTCCCCTGCCGGTTGCGCACCCTCTCGCAGGTGATCCGCGAGGAAAGGGTGGAGCGGGTCGACCTGCTGAAGGTCGACGTCGAGAAGAGCGAGCTGGAGGTGCTGGCCGGGATCGAGGACGGCGACTGGGAGAAGATCCGCCAAGTGGCGATGGAGGTGCACGACACCGACGCCCGCCTGGAGCGGGCACGCGCGCTCCTCCGGGAACACGGCTTCGAGGTGGTGGTGGAGCAGGACGCGGCGCTCGCCGGCACCTGCCTCTACGACGTCTACGCCGTTCGTCCGGGCGCGTCCGCCCCGGCGGACGCGCCCGCCGACGCACGGT
>DASYWD010000127.1 GCA_035936415.1 Longimicrobiaceae bacterium | reverse complement strand
GCCCTGGCGGTGGCGGGCGCGTACGTCCTGCTCAGCTTCGCGGGGAGCCAGGCCGCGCGCCGCACCGTCGCCGCCGCGGAGCCGGAGGCGGCGCGCATCCTCGCCGGCCCGGCGATTCTGGACCCGCTCCGCAGGGAGCTGGTGGTGGAGAGCGGGGGGACGTACCGGCTCGGCCGCTTCGACCTGGCGGCGAGGACCTGGGCGCTGGACGGGCCGGCCATCGAGAAGCGCATGGGCGGGCCGGGGGCGCGGGCCGCCGCCGCCACCCCGGAGGGGAGCACGTTCCTGCGCTGGGCGCGCTTTCCGTACTTCCACGCCGAGGGCGACACCCTCCGGATCTCCGACGCGCGCTACGAGGGTCCGCGCGGCGGATGGGCGAGCGTGCGCATCCCGCTCCCGCGGGCGACCTCCGCCCGGTGACGCGAATGACCCCGCTCGACGTGATCCTGGTGGGCGCCGGCGCCATGGGGAGCGCGGCGGCGTACCGGCTCGCGAAGCAGGGCGCCCGCGTGCTCGCGCTGGACGCGCACGCCCCGCCGCACCGGCTCGGCTCCAGCCACGGCGGGACGCGCATCATCCGCGAGGCGTACTACGAGCACCCGCTGTACGTGCCGCTGGTCCGGCGCGCCTACGAGCTGTGGGCCGAGACGGAGCGGGAGAGCGGCCGGACGCTCTTCACCCGGACGGGCGGGGTGATGGTGGGGCCCGAGGAGGGGCGGCTGGTCGCCGGGGCGCGGACGAGCGCGGTGGAGCACGCGATCCCGCACGACGTCCTCTCCCCCCGGGAGGCGCGCCACCGCTACCCGCAGCTCCGCGTGCCGGAGGGGATGGTGGCGCTCCTGGAGCAGCGCGCCGGGATCCTCCTCCCCGAGCCGTGCGTGGACACACACCTGGCGCTGGCCCGCGCCCACGGGGCGGAGCTGCGCTTCGGGGAAGAAGTGACGGGATGGGAGGCGGGCGACGGCGGAGTGAGCGTCACGACGGCGCTGGGCAGGTACCGCGCCGGGCGGCTGGTGCTCGCCGCGGGGCCGTGGATGCCGGAGCTGCTGGGCGGGCTGGAGCTGCCGCTGCAGGTGGAGCGGCAGACCTTCCACTGGTACCGCCCGGCGGAGGAGCCGGAGGCATACGGCCCGGCCCGGTGCCCGCTGGGCCTCTGGGAATACCGGCCCGGCCGCTTCCTGGCCACCTTCCCCGACTTCGGGGAGGGGGTCAAGGCGCAGATCCACCACGAGGGGGCGGCCACCACCGCACGCGGCGTGGAGCGCGAGACCACCCCGGAGGACGAGGCGCCCGCCCTGGCGCTGCTCCGCCGCTTCCTCCCCGGCGCGGCGGGGCCGCTCCTGGGAACCTCCGTCTGCCTCTACACCAACACCCCGGACGCCCACTTCGTCCTGGACCACCACCCGGCCAGCCCGCGCGTGGTGGTCGCCAGCCCCTGCTCCGGCCACGGATTCAAGTTCTCCAGCGCCATCGGCGAAGCCATCGCGGCGCTGGCGCTCGGTGAGACCTACCCGCTGGACCTGAGCCCGTTCTCGATCGCCCGGTTCGGGTAGGCAGCCGCATGGGGCGGCGGGCCGGCGGGGGACGTCCAGGTCCAGAATGCCACGTCAGGTGCAGCGCTCGCCCGGCCCGGAGCCCCTTGCCCGGCGATCGAGCCGCACGACCAGGTCCGCGGCCTCGTCTCGGAACTTCCTGGCGAACAGCGCTTCCCCCACCCCATACACGTCGTCCAGGGTGACGTGTGCACTGGCCTCGAAGAGCTCCAGGTGCTGCTCCGTCAGGTATGCCGGACTGTCTCCTCCGGCGCTCCAGTCGGCGTAGGTGAGGTTTCTCTCGATTCTTTCTCTGAAAGGCGAGTTGCCCAGGATCGTCTGGAAGAACGACTCGTCGGGACAGACGGTGTGCTCGAAGAACTCCACCACCCGGCGCTCGGTGTCCGCGAAGCTCAGGATGTAGGTGCAGGCGTCGCGCGAGAGCGCCCACCACGTGCTCCCGGCGTAGGGAGCGAGGCCCCGGAGGTGCGGCTCGTAATCGCGACGCGCCGGGATCACGCCCGTCCTGACCAGCAGCTTTCGCCCGAACCTGGTGACCCGTGAGGCGTCGGGTCGCGGCCTGTACGTGGTGAGGCGGGAGATCGGCTTTCCCGCGGCCTCACAGGGCATCCGGACGATGTTCATGAACTCCCTGCCGCGGTTGCGCTCGAAGAAGCTCTCGATGTACGCGGCCGGCTGCAGCGGGTAGTCGGTGCCGCTCAGAAGTACGAAGTAGTCGAAGCGGTCCCGGGCGGAGAGAGCCGATCGAAGCAGCAGGAGGATGGCGTCCACCTGCGAGAAGTCGCCCCAGTACACGGGAATCCGCTCCCGGGAGACGTGGACGCTGTCCCGCGGGAGGTTCGAGAACCGGTCCAGGCTCGACCTGCGGTCGATGTGGACGAAAACGGCGGACGAGCGCGAGGAGAGCGCTCCGGCCAGCCTCTCCAGGTGCTTCGGGTTGTCGTGCGCGAGGACCAGGTACGCGATCTTCATCCGGAGCCTCCTTTGCCCGCCGGGTTTCCGGAGCCGGGGCGCACGCCGGCCCGCGTGGTGGATCCGGCTACCCTCCTCGGGCGCGCAGTCCCCACGCAACCCCCCGTGCCGTGGCCGCGAGGATCGCCGCCTCTTCCCGGAGCGCCTGCATGCGGCCGGTGTCGCGGGGGCGCGCCACGCTCGCCAGGCGGAGCCCGACCCACCGGGCCAGCACCGGGAGCGCGTACGCGTCGCCCCCCCGCAGCCAGATCCCGCAGGCGGCGCCCATCCCGTGCCCGTACATGGGGCGGCGCGCCCGGCGCTCGGCGGGCGTCTGCCGCTCGTGCAGCACCAGCGCGTCCGGCTCGTAGCGGACGCGCGCCCCGGCGCGGAGGAGCCGGTAGAAGAGGTCCATGTCCACGCCCCCCTGCGCGGGGGCGCCGGGCCCCAGCCGCTCGTCGCACCCGCCGACGCGCAGGTACCACTCCCGCCGGAGCGCGAAGTTGTTCCCGCTCCCCACGTGCCAGGGCACCTGCCGCCCCCGGAAATCGCGGCGCGTGGGGCTCGCGCGGGTGGAGACGGGGACGCTCCGGTCGCCCGCCGGGGGCGCCGGGAGCACCCGGCCCGCGAGCACGTCCACCTCCCGGGAGTCCACCAGGGTCCGGGCCACCACCGGGAGCCACGCCGGGTCCGGGATGCAGTCGTCGTCCGTGACCGCCACCACCGGCGATGCCGCGGCGGCCACCCCCGCGTTCTGCGCGGCCGCCAGCCCGCGCGGCTCCTGCGCGAGGTAGACCACCCGCCAACCGGCCGCCTGCAGCGGCTCCACGACGGGGCGCGCGGAGCCGTCCCGCCCCTGGTCCACCACCACCAGCTCGGCGGGGCGGGCGTCCCCGTCGCGGAGGGCGTCCAGGCAGCGCCTCAGCGC
>DASYWD010000126.1 GCA_035936415.1 Longimicrobiaceae bacterium | reverse complement strand
GCCGGGGTCCCGCGCCCCCGTTACCATTCGGCCGTTCCGGCGGTGCGCTCCTCCGCCCGGCCCTCCCGTCCCAGGCTCCACCCCCGCACACGTCCGCCCCGCGTCGATGACATCCCCCGGCGAGCGCCCCGAAGGCGCGCGCGCCGCGAAGGCGCCCCAGCTTCCCGGCGGCCGGCTTCCCGAGCCCCGCCGCGTCCTGGCGTGGGTCTACGTGGGGCGCCTGTGCCTGGCCGTCGCCGTCTTCCTCGCCGTCCTACTGGCCTGGAAGAACGCCGACCCGGGCACCACGCTCTCCGTCTCGCTGATCCTCTTCCTCTCGGGGGCGTTCACGGCGGGGTCGTTCTGGTACTCCCACCTGGCCCGCTCCGCGCTGGGGAAGGGGTTCCTCTTCGGGCAGGTGCTCTTCGACGTGGGGCTGGTCACCTGGGTGATCCACCTCACCGGGGCGGGGGAGAGCGCCTTCGCGCCGCTCTACATCCTGGTGATCTGCGCCGCGGCCATCCTCCTCCCCATGCTGGGCGGGATCCTGGTGGGCGTGCTCGCCAGCGTCCTGTACTTCGCCGACGTGGCGCTCGGCGCCCCGTACGCGCTCACCGACGCCGGCGTGATCCTGCAGACGGCGCTCTTCGCCACCGTCGCGCTGGTCACCGGCTACCTGGCCGACCGGCTCCGGCAGACCGGCGCGGAGATCGAGACGGAGCTGCGCCTCCTCCGCGTCTCCCGCGACGACATCCTGGCGAGCATCAACACCGGGATCCTGACGGTGGACGGGCGCGGGCGCCTGGTGTACATGAACCCCGCCGCCGCGGAGCTGCTGCGCCTGGCCCCGGAGGAGTGGACCGGCCGGCCGGTGCTGGACGAGCTGGACGGGATCGCCGACGGGCTGGGCGCCATCATCCGCCGCTCCATCGTGACCCGCAAGGCGATCCGCCGCTCCGAGACCTCCGCCGCGCGGGAGGGCGGCACCATCCTGGGAGTGAGCACCACCCTGGTGGAGCGCCCCGACCCGGACGGCCCCGCGGTGAACGCCATCTTCCAGGACATCACCGAGCGGATGCGGATGGAGTCGCTCCGCCGCCGCGCCGAGCGCCTGGAGGCCGTGGCGGAGCTCTCCGCCTCGCTGGCGCACGAGATCAAGAACCCGCTGGCCTCCATCCGCAGCGCCACCGAGCAGCTCACGGGCGAGGGGATCGACCGGGAGGACAAGGAGGTGCTGGAGCGGCTGGTGGTCCGCGAGTCCGACCGCCTGAGCCGCCTCCTCGCCGAGTTCATCGACTTCGCGCGGGTGCGGGTGCACGAGCCGGAGCCGGTGCGCGTGCGCCGCGTGGTCACCAACGCCGTGGAGATGGTGCGCGCCCACCCGGACGCCTCCGGCCGCACCATCCGCATGCTCCTCCCCGACGGGGACGGCCCGGCGGTCCGCGGCGACGAGGACGTGCTGCACCGCGCCGTCGCCAACCTGGTGCTGAACGCCGCGCAGTGGGCGGGGGAGGGGGGCGGGGTGGAGGTGGAGCTGGACACGCAGAGCTCCGACGTGCTCGCCCCCGAGCTGGGGATCTCCGAGCTGGTCCGCATCCGCGTGACCGACACCGGCCCCGGGATCCCGGCCGAGGACGCCGACCACGTCTTCGACCCCTTCTTCACGGCCCGGCCGGGGGGGACCGGGCTGGGCCTGGCGCTGGTGCAGCGCGCCGCGGACGTGCACGGCGGGACGGTCTTCGTGGACCGCACCCGCGACGTTCCCGGCGAGGGCGCTACCTTCGTCGTCCTGCTGCCTCTTCCCGCCCCCGAGACCGATCCACGCACCCCGAGGAGCGCCAAGTGAGCCAAGCACCCAAGATCCTCGTCATCGACGACGAGACCGCGATCCTGGACACCCTCCGGATCCTCCTCAAGCGGGAGGGCTTCGACGTGCAGACCGCCGTCGGGGGCCGCGAGGGGCTGGAGCGCATCGGCGAGGTCCGCCCCGACGTGCTCCTCTCCGACGTGCGGATGCCCGGCGTGGGGGGGCTGGAGATCCTCCTGGCCGCCCGGGAGCAGGACCCCACGCTCCCGGTGATCCTGATGACCGCCCAGGCGTCGCTGCAGACGGCGATCCGGGCCGTCAACGAGGGGGCCTTCTACTACATCCAGAAGCCCTTCGCCAACGACGAGATGGTGGCCATCTGCCGGCGCGCCGCCGAGTCGCGGCAGCTCAAGGTGGAGAACCAGGCGCTCAAGACGGAGATCCGCCGCCGCGAGCGCTCCGACACGGTGCGCCCCATCGGGAAGAGCCGCAGCTTCACCGACGTGCTGAAGCTGGCCGAGACGGTGGCGCCCTCGGACTCCACCGTGCTGATCTCCGGCGAGTCCGGCACCGGGAAGGAGGTGCTCGCCCGCTACCTGCACGAGCGCTCCGACCGCGCGGAGGGGCCCTTCGTCTCCATCAACTGCGGCGCCCTCCCCGAGACGCTGCTGGAGTCCGAGCTCTTCGGCCACACCAAGGGCTCCTTCACCGGCGCCGTGCGCGACAAGCAGGGGCTGTTCGTGGCCGCCAAGGGGGGGACCTTCTTCCTGGACGAGGTGGGGGAGATGTCCCCGGCCACGCAGGTGAAGCTGCTCCGCGCGGTGCAGGAGCGGGAGGTGATCCCGGTGGGCGCCACGGAGACGGTCCCCATCGACGTGCGGATCATCGCAGCCACCAACCGCGACCTGGAGGAGGAGATCCGCCGCGGCGCCTTCCGGAGCGACCTGTACTACCGCCTCAACGTCATCACGCTGCACCTGCCGCCGCTGCGGGAGCGCGCCGACGACGTCCCCATCCTGGTGGACTATTTCCTCCAGCGCTTCGCGAAGACCCGCGGCAGGGCGCCGATCCGGCTCGCCGAGGAGACGATCCAGGCGCTCCAGTCGTACGAATGGCCGGGCAACGTGCGGGAGCTGGAGAACGCGCTGGAGCGCGCCATGGTGCTCACGCCCGAGGGCGACGAGGTGAGGACCGCCACGCTCCCCACGCGGATCACGGAGCGCGCGGTGGTGCCGCTGGTGTCGGACCGGCTGCCTCCCAACCCCACGCTGGAGATCATCGAGCGGGCCTACATCTTCTGGGTGCTGCAGTCTGAGGGGGGGAACAAGTCGCGCGCGGCGGAAGTGCTTGGAATCGACCCGTCCACGCTGTACCGTAAGCTGATGCGCTACGGGATGGACGCCTGAGCCGGAAGCGGCGGCCTCCATCCGCACCCTCCACCCCCGGTGCGCCATGATCCGCTCCGCCGCCCTCGCGCTCGCCGCACTCTGTCTCGCCCCCGCCGCCCCTGCGGCGGCCCAGCAGCCGACGCAGCTCGACGGCATCTACTACGGGCTGCGGACCAACCTCGTCACCAAGCGCATCAACCAGGCGTACCTGACCTTCCTTCCGGACGGCCGGGTGGCGAGCGACGATCCGGCGGAGGGGCTCGCGGAGCCGGTGGACTTCGAGGGCATGTGCAGGTACGGCCGGTGCGGAAGCTACCAGGTCCGCGGGAGCGAGGTGCGCATCCGCTGGCGGGAGGGCGGGGAGGAGGTGTACGACCGCGGTGCGTCCGGCGAGCTGAAGCAGCGCGGCCGGAACCAGAGCTACCGGCCGGTGGCGCTGCTGGACGGGATGCGGCTGGACGGCGAGTTCGCCATTGTGGACCCGCAGACGGGCCGGGCGGTGGTCGGGATCCGCTTCGGGCCGGACGGCGAGTTCCTGGAGAACAACCTGATGGGGTTCACCAACTGGGAGATGCTCGCCCGTGACGGGGAGCGGCGCGTCGCACTCCCCCTGGGCTACGGCCGCTACTCCATCCACCGCAACACCCTGGAGCTCCGCTACGAGGGCGGCCCCGTCGCTCGCTTCGTCATCCTCATCCCGCCGGGCCAGCCCCAGACCCCCGCCGCCAGGACCCTGATCATCAACCAGGCGGTACTTCCGCGGGTCCGCTGACCGACGGCGGGACGTCCTGCGCCTGTGGGTCCTCCCGGTACGGAAACTGCCGGGATCGCTCTCCCCGTCGGGGTCTTCCGGCGGGCAGCGGGGCGAGGGGAGAGGCCCGGTCTCCCTCCGCGTCGTCCCTCGTGCACCGGGCGGGCCGCGGCCAAGGGGGTGGTGCGATGGACATCCTGCTGGCGGGCGGGCGCTCCGCGGAGGCGGCCGCGCTCCGTGCCTCGATGGAGTCGCTGGGGCACCGGGTCTTCGGGCCCGCGCCGGGAGCGCGCGAGGCGGCGGCGCTCCTGCGCTCCCGGCGCCCATCGGTGGCGGTGCTGGTGCTGGAGGAAGCGGCGGGCGCGGCCGAGGTCGGCGCGGCGTGCCCTCTCCCGCTCGTGCTGGTGCTCCCGCGGCGGGACCCGGCCATCGTGGAGCGCACCGCCGGGCTGGCGGTGTTCGCGTGCCTGGTGGAGCCGGTGGCGGAGGAGCAGATCGGGCCGGCGCTGCGTCTGGCCCTCGCCCGCTGGGACGAGATGTCCGCGCTCCGCGTCCGGGTGGCCGAGCTCGCCCGGCGCGTGGAGCAGCGCGGCGCCGTGGAGCGCGCCAAGGGGATCCTGATGGAGGTGCGCGGGATCTCCGAGGGCGACGCCTACCGGCTGCTGCGCCGCGAAAGCCAGAACCTGCGCAAGTCGATGGCCGAGGTGGCGGGCACGGTGGTGGCGATGGAGGGGGTCTTCCGCGCCCGGGCGGGTGCCGCGCCCCGGCCGGAGCCCGCGCGCACGGAGGCGTGTGCCGGATAGGGCGGAGCGGCGCGGCCTGGAGCTCGTTCCCGTGGGCGGGGCGGGGGAGGGGCTCCTGGAGTGGCTGGGGCGCGAGCTGGACCGGGTGTTCGGCACCCGCTCCTTCCGCGGTCCCCCGCTCCCCCTGCTGGACGCGTGGCGCGACCCGGAGACGGGGCAGCTCCGCTCCGGCGACGTGGTGGACGCGCTGGTCGCCCGCGCCGACGCCCTCCGCTCCGACGGGTCGCGCCTCTGGTCGCTCGCCCTGGCCGATGCGGACCTGGGCGCGCCGGGGCGCACCTTCGTCTTCGGCGAAGCCACGGTGCGCGGGTGCTGCGCCGTCGTGAGCCTTGCTCGCCTGGCCGACCCCGGCGAGAACCCCGGCTCCCCCCGCCTCCGGGCGCGCCTCCTGGCGGAGGCCACGCACGAGCTGGGGCACGTGGCGGGGCTGGAGCACTGCGACCGTGGGGCGTGCGCAATGACCCCCACCGCCACCGTCGAGGAGGTGGATCGGCGGGGCGGCGAGCTCTGCGCCCGGTGCATGTCGCTGCTCCGCGGCGCGGCGCCGATTCGTTCCGCTTGATATCCCGGCGGTCGGGGCTTACTTTGCGTCGTCCGCAGTGGTATCCGTCGTACCCGCTGGCCGAATCCCATCCTTCTCCGGCTCCATTCGCGGGTTGCCCGTGACCGAAGACATGTCACCCCGTTCGCTTCGACGCGCCTACCTGGAATGGGTGGAGGAGCAGGTCGAGGCGTTCAAGGAGAGTATCCCTCGTGGCGACCTCCTCCGCCTGGCGGACGAGGTGGTGAGCGAGCTGCGCGTAGGCGACCACGGGCAGTACCAGCTCACCGAGCTGCTGCTCTGCACCGCCATCGACCGCCGGATCACGCGGATGCTCCGGCTCCCGGGCTATCGCGCCTGGTGCGCCGAGCGCCGCCAGGAGCCGCTCCCCGTCCGCCCGCCGTCGGCTCCGGCTCCGCCCGTCTCCCTGGTCGAGGAAGCGGTGGAGGAGATGGAGCCCCTGGAGAGTGTCGCTTAGACACGGGAAGAGCGTTTCACTCCGACACGCCCCGGCCTCGCGCGGGTGGGGGCATCTCTTCCAAGTGGTGCGCTGGCATGGAGTTGCGGGGCAGGTGAACCTGGGGTATGCTGCGTGCGTACAAGGCACCACGGCGCGACCGGCGCCGTCCGTGCCTTTTTCATTCAGTTTACATTCGTATGGCGAACAACGCTGACCGGGACGACGCCTGCTGCACGGCCGAGAACCGCGACTGGAGGGGAGGGGGAGAGGACGCCGGGGTGGGCCGCAAGCGGCCTCGCGCGGTCGCCTTCGTGTGGGGCCCGGAGGTTTCGCCCGCGCCCTCGCTCCCCTTCGGGCGGTGGAAGACGGCCGTGCGCGTGGCCGCATAGAACGGAAGGACGAGGTAGGGAGTACGGGGCAGCGGGACGCCCCCGCCGGGAGATCCGGCGGGGGCGTCTCGGTTTTGCGGCGTCAGCGCAGCGTCGCGATCCGCTCGACGAGGTGCGGGTCGTCGGGGAGCTGGCCGGCGGCGGGGAGGCGGCGGACCAGCTCGCGCCAGCTCCGGTCCTGCGCGAAGGCGCGCCGGAAGAGCGGGAGCGACTCCTCCACCCGGCCGGCGTTCACCAGCATGACGGCGTGCCAGAAGACCATCTCGCCGTTGGTGGCGGAGTCCGGCACCATGGCCTGGGCGGCGCCGTACTCGCGGATGGCCGCGTCCACCTCGCCGCGGGTGACCGCCTCGTCGCCCGCGTTCATGTGGCGGTAGGCGCGGGCCAGGTGCACCAGGCGGCGCAGCTCCGCCACGGGCGCGGGGTGGTCCTCCACGCGCAGGTCGAAGACCCGGTCCGCCCAGGGGCGCCCCGTGGGCTTCCCGCCCACGACGACCAGCGCGGCGGACTGGCTCCCCCGGATGTCGCCCCCCGCGCGCTGGGCGGCCTCGAGCGCGGCCAGCATCCGCTCGGCCAGGTCGCCGCGGGTGGACTCGAACGCCTGTGCCATGGGGTCCCACACGTTCTCCCGCATCAGGTTGGCCTGCACCGAGAAGTTCTTCCCCACGCGGTGCCCCGCCGCCTCGATCGCCTTTCCGCCGGTCCACGCCTCCACGTTGCAGCGGGCGTCGATCATCGCCACCTGGCGCACCTCGGTGTGCGCGTCCGCCGCGAGGAGCGCCTTCAGCGCCTCCGGCCCCGTCTTCCCCGCGCGCATCAGCTCCAGCCCCAGCGGCCCGTACGACGGCTCCACGAACGACTGCGTCGCGACCGCCCCCACCCCCGCCTCCGCCCAGGGGACGATGGGCCCCACCGAGAACCAGTGCGACTGCACCGCCACACCCAGCTCCCCCGTCTCGGGATCGCAGGCCACGATGGAGTAGGTGTGCACCGGCCGCGGCGGCGCCGCCCCTCCGAAGGCGCCCTGCGCCTGGACACCCGTCGGCAGCGCCGCCGTAGCCGCCAGCCCCGCCGCCACCCGAAGAAGCTTCCGCCCTGTATGTCCGTACATGGTGAGGTCCTCGAGAGGGAAAAGGAAACGGCGACCCACTCCGGGCCGCCGCTCTTCGAAACCCATGCTGCGGAGCGAGACAGCCGGGCAGTTCCGGCTGGCTCGCGGAGCCGGAGCGGAGACACCGGGGCTGTTTCCGGTGGCTCCGCGACCCGCGGAAGAGACCGGCGGCAGTATCGCCGGGCTCTGGAGCGGCCCCACCCTCCGCGTCAAGCCATCAAACCGCGTCGGAAAGCGACGAGAACGTGAAGTCGCGCACCTTCAGCGCCGGCACTACCACCGCGCTGGACACGTCGCCCGACTCGGACGCGGAGACCGCCACCGGGCGCCCCATCATCTCGACGTTGTTGAGCATGAACACCGGCGACTCGTTGTAGCGCAGGTTCTTCACCGCCGAGACGATCCGGCCGTTCTCGATCAGGAAGGTGCCGTCGCGCGTGAGCCCCGTCCACAGGATGGTGCGCGGGTCCACCGGCCGGTTGTACCAGAAGCGCGTCACCAGCAGCCCGCGCTCCGTGGAGGCGATCATCTCCTCGACGGTGGCGTTCCCCCCCTGCATGTAGTACCCGGCGAGGAACCCCGTGGGCTCCACCCCCTGCTTGTGCGCCCAGAAGCGGTCGTACACCAGGTTCTTCAGCACGCCGTTCTCGATCCACACCATGCGGCGGTTGGGGAGCCCCTGGTTGGTGAACGGGGAGGTGGAGAGGTTCGGGTCCAGCGGGTCCGACCAGATGGTGACGCGTTCGTCCAGGAACTTCTCGCCGATGCGGTTCCCTCCGCCCTGCTTGGAGAAGAAGGAGCGCCCCTCGTCCGCCGTGCGGGCCCCAAGCGAGCCGGTCATCAGCCCCACCATGTTGGCGACCGCGGTGGGCTCCAGGACCACCGTCCACTCGCCGGGCTCCACCGCCTGCGGGTTCCGGGAAAGCTCCGCCTTGCGGATCGCCCGCTCCGCCAGCTCGGCGGGGTTCACCTTGCTCCAGTCGCTCGCACCCGTCCCGGCCCACCCGGAGCCGGTGCCGTCCGGGGTCCGGACGGTGGTGGTCAGGTTCGCGCGCGACGCCTGGTTGTACGCGAAGAGGCCGCGCTTGGTGGCCACCGCCTGCGCCCCCGCCACGGAGGTGAGGAAGCCGGTGGACACCAGCCCCCGCTGCTGCGCCGGGCGGGCGATCGCCAGCACCGCGGCGGCGCGCTCCTCCGGGGTGAGGTTCGCCGTGGACTCGAAGTAGCCGGGCGTCGCGGGGTACTGCTGCGGGCCCAGCTCGCCCAGGTACTCCGGGTCCTCGGGGACCAGGCGGGCCAGCCGCTCGGCGGTCTCCACCACCTGCCGGAGCGACGCGTCGTCGAAGCGGTTGGTGGTGGCGGACGCCACCTGCTTCCCCCACGCGGTGGTCACCGTGAGCGTGGCGTCGCGGGTGTCGCCCGCGGTGCTCACCTGGTTCTGCGCGAAGCGGGTGTTCCCCGTCACGCCGCTGTTGATGTTCACCCGCACCTCGTCGGCCTTCGACATGCCGAGCACCTTGGTGGCCAGCGCCTCGGCCTCCTGCCGGGTGAAGAAACGGTTGTCGGCCATGCTCTAGGCCCTCCGTCCGGTGTTGATGACGTTGATCTTGCGGTGGCGCGTGGGGACGCAGCCGTGCGACACGGCGTTGGACTGCGAGGGCTGCCCCTTGCCGTCGAAGAACGAGCCGCCCAGGAAGTAGCTGCTCTTCCCGCCGAGGCCGTCCATGGCGTTCCAGAACTCCGGGGTGCGCATCTGGTAGGCGACGTCCTTCAGCATCTCGCCCACCTTGCCGTTCTTGATCTCGTAGTACGCCTGCCCGCCGAACTGGGCGTTGTAGCGCTGCTGGTCGATGGAGAAGGACCCGTCGCCGTCGATGAGGATGCCGTCCTTGACGTCGGCCACCAGCTCGTCGAGGGAGACGTCGCGCTCGGGATGCGGGAGGAGGTTCACGTTGGGCATGCGCTGGAACTGCACGTCCGACCAGCTCTCCGCGTACGAGTTGCCGTGCGAGCGCACGGGCTTGCCGATCTGGCGGTACCAGTCGGCGAGCATGGGGGCCTGCTCGCGCGTGGTCTGCAGGTCGTGCAGCACTCCCTGCTTCACGATCAGGTACTCGTCCGGCTTGACCCCCTCGTCGTCCCACCCCACGGTGGAGAGCCCGCCCGGGGTGGAGCGCTCCCCCTGGATGTTCATGAACTCCGGGCCGTAGCGGAACTGGCCCAGGAACTTCTCCACGGGGTGGATGAACGAGGTCCCGGCGTAGTTGGCCTCGAACCCCATGATCCGGTCCAGCTCGGTGGGGTGCGCGATGGACTCGTGGATGGTCAGCCACAGGTGCGTGGGGAGGAGCACCAGGTCGTAGCGCCCCGGCTGCACCGGCTTCGCGGACAGCTTCCGCACCGCCGTTTCCGCCCACCTGGGCGCGTTCTCCACGAAGTTCGAGTCGCGGACGTGCTCGTACCCCAGCCCCATGGGCTGCACGTCCGTGGACTGCAGGTTCTGGAACTCGTTGTTCCCCACCGCGGTGACCGTCATCCGCGGGAAGGAGCGGTAGAGAGTCTGCTGGGTGAAGGTCCCCTCGGTGGAGGCGAAGGTCTTGTCCTGGCGCAGGAAGAACATGTTGAAGTTGACGAAGCGCGCGCCCTGGACCTTGAGCGCCGCCTGGTTGGCGGCCAGCATCAACCCCACCTTGTCCTCGATGGAGACGTCGAAGGGGTCGATCTGCACCGGCGAGCGCCACTCCCCGTCCGGCCATTTCTGCACCGGCGCCAGCACCACCGGCCGGACCTGGGCGGCGGCGTTGGCCTTCGCCTGCGACACGGCCTGCCGCGCCACCCGGGCCACCTCGTCCAGCGACAGCTCGCGGCTGGCCGCGAAGCCCCAGCCGCCGTTGGCCAGGACGCGCACGCCGAAGCCGTACGTCTCGTTGTCGGAGAGGCCGGTGATCTGCTGCTCGCGGGTGGACAGGGCCTGGTTGCGGTTGCGGGAGATGCGCACGTCGGCATAGCTGGCGCCGGCCCCCCTGGCCGCCTCCAGCGCGCGCATTGCCAGCTCCCGCACGGCGGGGTCGGCGCCGGACGCCACGCGGGCCGCCGGGGAGACCGCCGCCAGGGCCTCGGGCCCGAACGCGGTGAGCCCGGCCGCCACCAGGGCGCTCTGCGCCAGGAACTCTCGACGATCCATGGGAATCTCCGGGAGGTGTTGGGTGGGAGGGTAGGATCCCGAACTTAGAACGGGCGTTCGAACCGGGCAAGTGCGGGGGCGGTGCGGGGATTGCTGTCGTCCCGCGCCATGAGCCAGCCCTCCCCTCGGATCGCGGTGGTCGGCGCGGGCCCCGCCGGGGCCGCCGCCGCCCACACCCTCACCCGCGCCGGGGGCTCGGTCGTGGTCTTCGAGGCCCGCCCGGCGGTGGGCGGGCGCACCCGTACCGGCGAGGTGGAGGGGTTCCGCGTGGACCCCGCCGTCCAGCTCTTCGGATCGATGTACACGGAACTGTTCCGCTTGTTGCGCGAGGCCGGGGCGGGCGCGCTGGCGGTGCGCTCCCCCGGGCGGGACGCGCTGCTGCGGAACGGGCGCGCGCACGAGGTGGTCTACGGCAGCATCCCCAGCATGCTGGCCTCCGGCGCGCTCCCCTGGGGGCTCAAGGTGCGGCTGGGAACCCACTACCTCCCCTTTCTGACCCGCCACGCCCACGCGCTGGACATGCACGCCCTGGAGCGCGCGGCGGAGCACGGGCTGGACCGCGAGTCCATCGCCGAATGGGGCGAGCGGGAGATGGGGCGCGAGTTCACGGAGTACCTGGCCTACCCCTTCCTCGCCACCGGGTACGGCGTGCTCCCGGAGGAGACCACGGCGGCGCTCTACCACATGCTGGCCCACTACGGCGCCGGCGTGGAGATCTTCGCGCTGCGCGGCGGCGCCTCCGGCTTCTGCGAGGCGCTGCTGGCGGGGGTGCGGGAACGGGGCGGGGAGGTGCGGACGGGCTCGCGGGTGGACCGGGTGGAGGCGCGCGACTCCGGCGCGGAGGTGGCCGGGGAGGGGTGGAGCGAGCGCTTCGACGGGGCGGTGGTGGCGGTGCCGGCGCCGGTCGCGCAGGGGCTCCTCCCCGGCACCCCCGCCGCGGCGTGGCTGGCCGGGGTGCGGATGCGGCCGGCGGTCTCGCTCGCCCTTTTCCTGGACCGCCCGGCCGGGGTGCGCTGGTTCGGCCTTTCCTTCCCGCGGGGCGAGGCGCGCGCCGCGGCGGCGGTGGCCGTGCAGGAGAACAAGGGGCCGGGGCTGGTCCCGCCCGGGAAGGGGCTCGTCGTGGTCTTCCCCACGCCTGGCGCCGGGGAGCGGCTGCTGGAGGCGGAGCCGCGCGCGGTGCTGGACGCGCTCCTCCCGGACGTGGCGCGGGCGCTCCCCGGAATCGACGGTGCGGTCACCCGGGCGCAGGTGTTCCGCTGGCGCTCCGGGTGGACGCTCTTCCCGCCCGGCTGCCTGGCGCGCCTCGCGGAGTTCCGGCGGGGCGGGGTGGAGGGCGATGAGCCGGTGGCCCTCGCGGGGGACTACCTGCACGCCCCCACGGTGGAGGGTGCCGTGACGGCGGGGGTGAGGGCGGCCCGGCGGGTGCTGCAGCGGCTGTAGGGTTGTTGCGCGTCCAGAGGCGTGACTGCGCGGAAGCCTGCCATGCGTCTCGGCCGCCGGTGAATACGATCTCCTTGCATGCGCACAATAACAGACATATACTGAGGACGCAGTCAGCTCGCACCCTCACTCCAGGAGGTAGAAATGAGCCGCATCATCCGCTCGGGTACGCGTGGACTCTTCACCGCCGTGATCGCAGCCTCGCTCGGGTTCGGGGCGACCCAGGCGCTCGCGAGCTCCGGGGACCGTGCTCCCGAATCGGCGCGCCAGACGTGCACCGGCCGCTGCAACGACGAATGCCGCCTGGCGGGGTGGTCCGGTGGCTACTGCGACGAGAAGGGCTACTGCCACTGCTACGAGCTCTGAGCCCGCTTCGGCGCCGGGCCCGCGG
>DASYWD010000125.1 GCA_035936415.1 Longimicrobiaceae bacterium | reverse complement strand
CCGCGGCGGCGTCGTCGTCGGCGGCCAGCTCCCGCTCGGCCAGGGCCCACCCGGCGCGAGCCGCCGCCTCGCGGAGTCGGTCGCGCTCCCGGTCCAACCAGTGCTCCACGCCCGGAGCCCCCTCCACGTGCAGCCCGGCGAGCAGGTCTCCGCGATACAGTGCCACCGCCTCGTCGAGCCGGCCGTCGGCGAGTGCCCGCTGGAACTCCAGGGCATCGCACCAGCAGCTCCCCTCCGCGAGCCGGACCTCCTCGGCGCCGCGTGTCTCGACGGCCTCGGGGCCGAGCGCCTGGCGAAGCTGGTAGATGCCGTTGCGAAGCGCCGCCCGGGCATGCTCCGCGTCCAGCTCCGGCCAGAACAGCGCGACCAGGGAATCACGGCGATGAAAGGCTCCGGGCGCGGCCACGGCCAGGTACGCCAGCAGGGCGACCCGCTTGGGCTGCACCAGCACGGAACGGACCTCCTGGCCGTCGGCGCGGCGCAGGTCCGGGGAGCCGAGTACGAAGAGCTGGATCATGGGGCGCGCTCTCGGGCGCACCGGACACCGGGTCCGGATTAGGGAATGCGCGGTCGGTCGGGCCAGGGAGGAGGGGTCCGGCGGACCGGGAGATCGGACTGGACGCAACGTGCCGCCGGGCGAGGCGGATGTCGCAATATAAATCGCCGGGGTGCGCCCCAAAAGTGTCCGGAGACGCCATGGAGACGGCCAGGAGACGCCCACGTTGTAGCATACGGCCGATGTCCCGTGAACGCGCTGCCCAGGGCAGCGACCGCAGCCTCCCACCCGGTGCTACTCCATGCGCACGACCTCCGCTCTCCGCTCCATCCGGCCCATCGCCCCCGTCTTCGTGATGCTCTGCTGCGCCGCCTCGCTCACGGCCCAGCACGCCGGGCATGCCGGCGATCCGCACACGGCGGACCCCGGGTCGGCGGCCGGGTTGGGGACGATCCACTTCCCGACCCGGGCCAGCCCCGCGGCGCACGCGGAGTTCACCCGGGGCGTGCTGCTGCTGCACAACTTCCACTATCCACATGCGGTCCGCGCCTTTCAGCGCGCGCGGGAGCTGGATCCGCGCGACGCGATGAGCGCCGCCTTCGAGGCGCTGGCCCACACCCATCCCGTGTGGAACCAGCAGGACACGGCCGCCGCGCGTGCCGCACTGCGCTCGCTCGCCCCCACGCCCGCGGCGCGGGCAAGGATGGCCCGCACGCCGCGCGAGCGCGCCTGGCTCCGGGCCGTCGAGGCACTCTACGCCGGCGACCTGCCGAAGGCCGTGCGCGACACCGCCTTCAGCCGCGCGATGGCGCGCCTGCACACGGGCGATCCCGCCGATCCCGAGGCGGCCACCTTCTACGCGCTCTCGCTTCTCGGCCTCAACCAGGCCGAGCGCGAGCCACGCGCCTACGCCATGGCGGAGGAGATCAGCCGCGCGGTGCTGCGCGCGCACCCGCACCACCCCGGAGCGCTGCACTACCTGATCCACGCCGTGGACGATCCGGCCAGCGCCGTACGAGGGATCGAGGCGGCGCGCGTGTACGGCGAGATCGCGCCGGCCGCCGGGCACGCGCAGCACATGACGTCGCACATCTTCATCGCCCTGGGGCGGTGGGACGACGTGGTGCGCGCCAACCTCCGCGCGTACGCCGCCTACAGTCCTGACGGGCGCGTATTCGGGCACGGCACCCAGTGGCTGGCGTACGGACTCATACAGCAGGGGCGCGTGCGCGAGGCGCACAGCTGGCTGGACTCGATGCTCACCTATCAGCGTGACGTGGCCGCCGGTGCGACGCCGGCGGTGCGGGGCCGGGCCGACGCGGACGCACACGCCGTCCTGATGACCGCGGCGCACGTGATCAATGCCGAGGCGTGGGACTCGCCACTCGCGCGGATGCGCTTCGACACGACCCACCTGCGCAGCATCGACACCCGGGCGGTGGCCGACTTCTTCGTCGCCTATGCGGCCGCACAGCGCGCGCGCCGCGCGGTGGACGTGACGCCGGGGAGCCGCGAAGCCGACCGGCTCCTGGCGGATTCGCTCCTCGAGCGGATCGCCGCCCGCAACGTGCGGGCGCGGGCGGCGGGGGCACGCGCCGGCCCGCTCGGCGAGGCGGAGGCGATGGAGAAGATGCTGCGGGCGGAGCGGTTCGCCATCGCCAACCAGCCCGACTCCGCGCTGGCGCTGCTGCGCGCCGCTGCCGAGCAATGGGAGTCGGTCCCCTTCATGTACGGGCTTCCGGGGACGGTGAAGCCGCCGCGGGAGCGCGCCGCGGAGATCCTGCTGGTCACCCGCCGCCCGGCGGAGGCGCTGGCGGAGCTGGAGAGGGCGGAGCGGATGGCCCCCGGGCGCTCCCTCGCGCGCCTGTACCGCGCGCGGGCTCTGCTGGCCCTGGGCCGCCGCGACGAGGCGGTACGCGAGTACCGGGAGCTGGCCGCCACGTGGCGCGACGCCGACGTGACCTACCCGGACCGCGAGGAGGCGCGCTGGGGGAGCACCACGCTCGCCGCGGGGAGCAGCGACGCGTCGGTGGCCGTGGACACGGTGGCCTACGCGAGCGGCGAGCTGGCGCTGCGCGGCACCCTCTACCGCCCCACGGCCGCCGGACGGCACCCGGCGCTCGTCGTGCTGCACGGCAGCCTCGGGTGCTGGCGACAGGCCGAGCGGGACAACGTCGGCCGGCTGTTCGCGGCGCGGGGATACGTGACGTTCTTCCCCTGCCGGCGGGGCGTAGGCCTTTCCACCGGGCAGGGCGAGGCCGTAACGGACCAGCTGCAGCGCGAAGGGCTCACGGCGCGCGATCCCGCTTTCGCCCGGCGGTCCACCGAGCTGCTCACCACCACGCAGCTGCAGGACGTTCGCGCCGCCGTCGCGGCCATCCGCGCCTGCCCGGACGTGGACCCGAAGCGCGTGGCGGTCACCGGCGTCTCCTACGGCGGGATCCTGACGATGCTCGCGGCCGAGGCCGATCCCACGCTGCGCGCCGCGGTGGCGTTCGCGCCCGCCGCGATGAACTGGGGGTGGAACGCCCCCCTGCGCGAGCGGCTCCTCGCGGGCGCACGCCGCGTACGCGTGCCCGTGCTGGTGGTCCAGGCGGAGAACGACTGGGACCTGGCTCCCACGCGCGAGCTCCCGGCCGCGGTGCGCGCCGGCGGCGGCGAAGGGGACGGCAAGCTGTATCCCGCCATCGGCGCGAACGTGGGGGATGGCCACGGGTTCATGGTGCTCGCGCCCGAGCTGTGGCGGGAGGACGTGCTGGAGTTCCTCGACCGGCAGATGAAGGGACGGAGCAGGCCGTGACCGGGCACGCCGACGGTGAGGCGCGGAGCCGCTGAGCGTCCGCTGCGCCCACCGGACCATCCGGGGCTGTCAGCAGTGCTTCACACACTCTTGCCGAACCACTCACCCCGAGCCCCGACATCTCATGGGACTCCTTCCGCTCAGTTTCTCCGCCGCCACTCTCGCGCTGCTTGCTTCGGCAGTTCCCGTTCTGGCCCAGAGCCGAGACACATCAGCCCCGAACGGCCAGATCGTGGCGCAGGAGCGGTGTGCCTTTCCGTACCGGACCTTCGACGAATGGCTCGCTGACGCCCGGCGCCGGAACCCCCAGCTCGACGAGGCGGCGTTTCGTCGAAGGCAGGCACACTTCGACTATGTGACGACGACCCAGGAGGTGGAATGCCTCCGGGTGCAGTACATGAGCGGAGGGCACCGGGTGACCGGGTACATCGTGAAGCCGACCGACACGAACGGAAAGAAGTACCCCGTGTTCGTGGTTGTGCCCCCCTACGATCCGGGTGGCCGGATCCAATTTCTCAACCTGTTCTACTTCTATGGACGGGTGAAAGACCAGGGTGTGGTGGTGGTCTTTCCCGCTTTCCGGGGCAACGACGGTGGAGAGGGCCGGGATGAGTTCGGGGGTGGAGATGTCGAAGACCTGGTCAACGTGTCCGCGCTCGCCAGGGCACAGCCGTACATGGATGCCGACAATCTCTTCCTTTACGGGGGTGGGCGCGGCGGGATGATGATCTACCTGGCGCTCATCCGCGGTATGCCCGCGCGCGCGGCGGCCGTGGAGAACGCACCCAGTGACGTGCGGAGCTGGGCCGCGCAGGATACGGCGGTTCTGAGGGCTCTACGGCAGGCGAACCCGGATTTCGAGCGCAGGGCCGAAGAGCACTACCGGGCACGGTCCATCCTGGAGCACGTGGAGCGCATCAGCACACCGTTGCTCATCCGGCACGGGAGTGGGAACCGGCGTGTTCCGGTGAGCCACACCCTGGGGCTCGTCGAGCGCCTGGAAGCACTCGGGAAGACCTACAAGCTGGTCATCTACCCCAACGACGACCCCAACATTCAGAAGAACGATCCCGAGGACGACCGGCTCGCTCACGAATGGCTCCGTACACATCTGCCGGGCATTCCGCCAATGCCCACCGAACGGCCGTGACCCTGCACAGAGTCCCTTTGGCCGTGTCCGCTCGTGCGCTGATCGCCGCCTGTTGCCGCTTCCGGAACCGGGAGTGGCGGGGCACGCGGATCGACTGAAACGTCGCCTGCATCTCTTCAGGGCACCGCCTTCCAGCTCCGAGCGGCGCCCGAATTCACCCTCACCGTGACGCTCGTCATGTCCATTCGCCTGCTCGCGCAGCTACCCGTCCGCCGTCTCGCGATCCTCCTGGCGATCATCGCCGTCCCCGCCTGCCGGCAGGCCGGCGCGGCGGCTGGCCCCACCCCTGCCCCGCAGGCTGCAGCGCCGACCCCGCTCCGCTTGCTCGACGACGACTCGGCACGCGTCGCGGCCCTCCGCTCCGGGGGAGTCTCCGTGGAGGGGCGGCACGTGGTCGCCTGGTTCCCGCGCGACTCGGTGCCCGTGGGGCACATGCGGGCGCTGGTGGACAGCCTGGACGCGGCGATCCCCGCGATGCAGCGCTTCATCGGGGGGCCGTACCCCTGGCAGCGGCTGGGGCGGGAGCGGATCACGTACTACTTCGTGCCGGAGCGCTTCGTGCCGCACACCGCGGACAGCGCCGTGTTCATCCCGCTGTGGCGGATGACGGCGGGCACGGCGCCGCACCTCCACGAGACGGTACACGTGCTGGTGCTGCCATCCACGCCCTACTACCCGTGGGAGCTCGCTGACTCCGCGGAGGTGGCCCGGGTGCGCGCGCGCCTCCCGCTCTGGCTGGCGGAGGGCTACGCGGACTACGTGGCGAAGGCGCTCGCGGAGCAGCTTCCCTTCCACGAGGGCGACGGCCTGGGCACGGGGAGCCACGCCCAGGTGGACAGCATCTGCGCCGAGCGCCTGCGCGGGCCCCGCGGGGCGGAGGTGGCCCCGTACGTCGGCGCTCCCGGGGTCCTCCCGTCGCTGTTCACGACCGAGCGGGGCGCGGTGGCCCCCACCTTCTACGCCTGCGCCTCGTCGTTCACCAAGTTCCTGGCCGAGCGCACGAGCCCACAGTTCCTCGCCTCGCTCTTTCCCGACATCATCCCCGGTCGCGCGGAGGCCCGCATCCACGAGCGGACCGGGCGCACCGTGCCCGAGCTCCGGGCGGAGTGGCTGGGCCGCATCGGCGCCGCCGGCGCGGTTCATCCGCAGGGTGGGCGCACCGTTCCCACCGCGGAGCAGCAGATCACCGCCGCCGTGCTCCCGCTCCCGGCCAGCATGCGGGCGGGCGCGGGGGTGATCGGGTACGGCGCCGGCGGCCGCGAGACGACGCTGCGCGCCAGCACGAACGGGATGGTCTGCATGGGCGACCCGCCCGGCGACGACCGCTTCGACGTGCGGTGCTACCACGAGAGCTTCTTCCCCTATGCGGGGCGCGTCGTAGCCGCCGACCGCCTGCGGGGGCCCGCGACCGACTCGGCGCGGGCGGCGGTTCGCGAGGATCTGCGAACCGGGCGCCTGGCCTGCCCGGAAGTCATCACCGCCGGCTACCGGATGCTCGGCCCTGCGCGCGCGTACGACCCCGCCATGGGGCGCGTGGGGCCGGAGATCCGCTCCTGGCAGTCGGTGCACTTCCCGAGACGCACCGCGGAGGCGGTCGGCTTCCCGACCGAGCGCGAGGGGACCATGCCTTGGGTCATGGCATCGGGCCTGTGCTGGTCGCACGTGATGATCGTCCACGACAGCGCGAGCGCTGCGCTTTGATCCGCGCGCCGAGCCGCCGCGGCCCCACCAATCTTGTTTCGGAGTACAGCCCATGAGACGCCCCGTCGTCATCCCGCTCCTCGTCCTGGCGCTCGCTTGCCCCCGCTCGCTGTCGGCGCAGCACGAGGGACATGCCGCCACTGCACGCCGTGCGGGTGCCCCGCTCGAGTTCGGCAGGGTTCATTTTCCCAACTCCGGCTCCCCGGCCGCGCAGGAGCCCTTCCTCCGGGGCATGGCGTTGCTGCACAGCTTCGAGTATCGGGATGCCGCCGAGGCGTTCCGGGAGGCACAGCAGGCCGACCCGGCGTTCGCGCTCCCGTACTGGGCGGAGGCGCTGACGCACAGCCACGTCATCTGGGGGCAGGAGAACCTCGCGGCCGCGCGGGCAGCGCTCACCCGGCTCGGCCCAACGCCCGCGGCGCGGCTGGCCCGGGCGCGCACTCCCGGGGAGCGTGCCTTCGCGGCGGCAGTCGAGGCGATGTACGGGGAGGGGGATGAGCCGACGCGCGTGCGCGCCTTCGCCGATGCGACGCGCAGGTGGGCGACCGCGATGCCCGGCGACCACGAGGCGCACGCCTTCGCGGCGCTCGGCGCGCTCTGGCAGGAGCACCATACCCGCGACCCGGCGGCTGCGGCGGCGCTGGGCGCGGAGGCCTCGGCCCACGCGCAGCTCGTCTACCAGGCCAACCCGCGCCATCCCGGCGCCGCGCACTACCTGATCCACGCCCATGACTCGCCCGCCGGGTCGCGCGAGGGGCTCGCCGCCGCACGCGCCTACGCGACCATCGCCCCGGACGCCGAGCACGCGCTGCACATGCCCTCGCACATCTTTCACCCCCTGGGGATGTGGGACGACATGGCGGCGTCCAACGAGCGGACCTGGGCAGCGTCCCGGGCTTCGGCCGCGCAGGGCGGGCGTCCGGGGTGGTCGGTCAGCTGGCACGGCCTCAACTGGCTGCAGTACGCCTATCTGCAGCAGGGGCGCTGGGCGGCGGCGCGGGCCCTCGTGGACACGGCACGAGCGCTGGCCGAGCCTGCCCGGCGGGAACCCGGCGGCGGCCGGACCGACGCCGCCTTCGCGCTGGAGGAGCTCGCGTTCCGGTACGCGACCGAGACCGGGCGCTGGGATCTCTGGCCGGCGGACTCGGTGGCGATGGACTGGCGCGATCCGGCCCTCTCGGCGCGTGCGCGGGGGTTCGCGGTTTTCTCCGCCTACCAGCGCGCCGTGGCCGCCCTGCTCACCCGGCGCGACACGCTGCCGGCGATCACCGTCGCCCGCGCCTTCCGCGAGGCCGTGGGCGCGGGACGTGGGACCACGAACATGCCACGCCTCGCGGCCCAGCTGGAGGCGACGGTGCTGCGGGCACGCGGCGATCACGCCGGAGCGCTCGCCATGCTCCAGAGGCTGCAGCCGCAGGCCCGGGTGCCGCGTTACCGCTCCATGGTCCCGCCCGCCAGCCGCGTCGTGAGCGAGGAGCTGGGGGCCGCGCTGCTGGAGGCCGGCCGCGCGCGCGAGGCGGCAGGCGCCTACGAGCAGGCACTGGAGGACCGCCCCCGCCGGGCGGCGGCGCTGCTCGGGCTCGCGCGCGCCCGCGCCGCGGCCGGCGACAGCGCAGGTG
>DASYWD010000124.1 GCA_035936415.1 Longimicrobiaceae bacterium | reverse complement strand
AGGGAGACCATCCCGCCTCCGACCACCGCGCGACAAAGCCCCCGCCCGCATCGCCAAACGAAAAGCGGCCCACCCGAAACAGGTGAGCCGCCCTCGATCCGGCCAGCAGGCGAGACGCGGCCTACGCCGCCGCCTCTTCCTCGCGAAGCTTGCAGTCCAGGCAATACCGCGCGTGCGGCAGCGCGTCCAGGCGCTCGAAAGGGATCTCCTTCTTGCAGCCGTGGCAGATCCCGAAGTTCTCCGGGTCGTTGTACAGCCGGCGCAGCGCCTCTTCCACGCGGTACAGGTACCGCCCTTCCTTGCTCGCGAAGAGGAACGACTTCTCCCTCTCCATGGCGTCCGTCCCCTGGTCAGCCATGTGGAACGAGTAGCTGGAGAGGTCGTTGTCGGCCGAGTCGCGGGTCAGCTTGGACTGCTCCGAGAAGCGGCCCAGAGAGCGAAGGATCCGCTCGCGCTCGCGGAGGAGCCGACGCTCGATGTGTTCGAGCTGGGTGCGATCCATCGTTTATCTCGCTGCTGGTGGGATCTTCGCCAGGGACACGACGGGCCCGTCGCGGGACAGGCCGGACACGCTCAGGGGAGTCCGTGCGTCCGGAAACCCATGAATTTAACACCACTGACCAGTTCCATGCAACCGTAGGCTCAGATGTTGAACACTACCCGCAGGATGTCGTTGGTGATCGCCCACACCATCAGCCCGATCACGAAGATCATCCCCACGTGCGACAGCCGGACGCGCTGCTCCAGCGACAGGGGCCGGCCCCGCACCGCCTCGATCCCGATGAAGAGCAGGTGCCCCCCGTCCAGGATGGGGATGGGAAGCAGGTTGAAGATCGCCAGGTTGATGGAGAAGATCGCCAGGAAGCTGAGGAACGCCTGCAGCCCCAGCCGCGCCGTCTCCCCGGAGATCTGCCCGATGGCGAGCGGGCCGCCCAGACTGCGCATGGACTCCGCCCCGGTCACCAGCCGGCCGAGCACCTCCACGATCGCCCCGGCGGCGGCCCAGGTCTGCCGCCATCCCATGGATACGGCCTCCGCGGGCCCCAGGGTACGCTGCACCACGTCCGGGCGGGGCGTCGCCACGCCGATCTTCCCCACGGGAACACGCTTCATCTCCGCGTCCAGCTCGCGCTCCGTCTCCGGAGTGACGGTGACAGCGACACGCTGGTCACCCCGCTGCACGACGAGCGGGAGCGGCTCCCCGGGGCTCGACCGGATCGCCGACTCCAGGTCCTGCCACGTCTGCACCGGCTCCCCGGCCGCTTCGAGCACGCGGTCGCCCGCCCGGAGCCCCGCCTGGTCCGCCGGCCGCCCCTCCACGACCTCGCCGATCACCGGCTCCGCGAAGGGCTGCACCCGCGCGAGCGCACGCGCCCGCTCCATCTCGTCGGCAGGGAGCTCCACCGTCACGGGGGGGGCGGCGGCCAGGCGCAGCGTCACCGGACCGGCCGGCGCGGCGGCGAGCGCCTCCCGCAGCTCGCTCCAGTCTTCCACGCGCGTCTGTCCCACCGCCTGCACCTCGGCGCCGGCGGGGATGCGGGCGAGCGTCGCCGCCGGCCCCGCCATGGTGTCCGCGCCCACCACCGCCACCCGGGTGCTCGCCACCTTCGCCTCGCCGTAGGCCAGCCCCAGCCCGGTGTAGACCAGGAAGGCGAAGATCATGTTGAAGATCACCCCCGCGGAGATGATCCAGGCGCGCGCCCAGAGCGGCTTCGCGTCGAAGGTCCGCTCCGGGTCCACCGGGGCCTCGTCCGGGGCGGCGGTCCCGCCCTCCAGCGCCTCCGCGGCCTCGTCGTCCTCCATCCCCGCCATCTTCACGTACCCGCCCAGCGGGATCGCGGACAGGACGTACTCCGTCTCCCCGCGCCGGAAGCCGACCACCCGCGGCCCCAGTCCGATCGAGAAGCGCGGCACCTGCACGTCCACCGACTTGGCCGCCAGGAAGTGGCCCAGCTCGTGGACGAAGATCAGGATGGAGATGACGACGAAGAAGGCGATGATCGACAGCACGTGGGCTCAGCCTCGGACGAAAGTTTGGGTCACCTCGCGCGCCCACGCGTCGGCGCGGAGCACGTCGTCCAGCGTGGACGCATCGCCGCCCCGCCAGCGGGCGAGGGCGTGGTCGATCGCGTCCGCGATCCCGGGGAACGACAGCGCCCCGGCCAGGAACTCCGCCACGGCCACCTCGTTGGCGGCGTTGAACACCGCCGGAGCCGTGCCGCCGGCCCGCCCCGCCTCCACGCCCAGTGCGAAGGCCCGGAAGCAGCCGTCGCGAACCGGCTCGAAGGTGAGCGTTCCCGCCGCCACCGGGTCGAAGCGCCGGGAGGCGTACGGGAGGCGCTCCGGGTAGGCGAGGGCGTAGAGAACAGGGAGCTCCATGGTGGGGAACCCCATCTGCGCCAGCACCGACCCGTCCACGAACTCCACCATGGAGTGGATGATGGACTGCGGGTGCACCACCGCCTCGATCCGCTCGTACGGCACCCCGAAGAGGAAGTGGGCCTCGATCACTTCCAGCGCCTTGTTCGCCAGCGTGGCGGAATCGACGGTGATCTTGGCGCCCATGTCCCAGGTGGGGTGCCGGAGCGCGTCGGCCGGTGTCACCGCCGCCAGCCGCTCCGGCGCCCACCCGCGGAAGGGGCCGCCCGAGGCGGTGATGATCAGCCGCTCCACCTCGCGCCACTCTGCGCCCTGCAGGCACTGGAAGATGGCGCTGTGCTCGCTGTCCACGGGGAGCAGCTCCCCGCCCCCCTCCGCGGCGGCGCGCATCACCAGCGGCCCGGCGCACACCAGCGACTCCTTGTTCGCCAGGGCGACCCGCTTCCCGGCCCGGAGGGCGGCCAGCGTGGGCTCCAGCCCCGCGGCCCCCACGAGCGCGTTCACGACCACGTCCACCTCCGGGTGGGTCGCCGCATCCAGCAGCGCCTCCCGCCCGGCGGCCCAGCGCGTCCGGCCGCCCGAATAGACCCCGGAGGCCGCCGAAGGGTCCGCGACCACCGCCAGGGCGGGACGGTGCTCCGCCACGAGCGCCGCCAATGCCCCGGCGTTGCGGTGCGCCGTCAGCACCACCGGGCGGAACCGCTCCGGATGCTGCCGCACCACCGCCAGCGCGCTCTTCCCGATGGACCCGGTGGCGCCCAGGACCGCCACCCCCCGCGCCCGCATCAGCCGACCCCGACCACGAAGCGGAAGAAGAGGTAGGCGAGCGGGAGGGTGAAGAGGAGGGAGTCGAAGCGGTCCAGCGCCCCGCCGTGCCCCGGGAGGAGCACGCCGGAGTCCTTCACCCCCGCGTCGCGCTTCAGCAGCGACTCCGCCAGGTCGCCCACCTGCGCCGCCACGGAGATCAGCACCCCGAAGACCGCCGCCTCAGCCAGGCCCATCCGGTAGCTCGGGAAGCGGACGAGGACGAGCGAGTACCCCACCGCCACCAGGACCGTCCCCACCAGCGCGCCGAGCGCGCCCTCCACCGTCTTCCCCGGGCTCACCCGCGGGATCAGCTTCCGCCGCCCGAAGGCGCGGCCCACGAAGTAGGCGAAGGTGTCGCTCGCCCAGGTGAGGAGGAGCGGCGCGAACACCAGCGCGGTGCCGTGCCAGGGGTCGGGCTCCGGCGGGAGGTGGCGGAGGAAGAGGCCGTAGGAGAGGAGTCCCCCCGTGTACAGCGCCCCGAACACGGTGGTGGAGACGGACAGGAGCGGCTCCCCCTCCACGCCGCGCGTCCAGATGGCGGTCGTCACCACGGCCATGACGAAGAGCGCCAGGATCCAGGCGAACCCGGCCCCGCCGGGCCCCGCCTCCGGGAAAGCGGCGGCCAGGAGGACCAGCCCCCCCGCCCCGGCCGCGCCCAGGGAGGCGAGCGGCCGCGCCACCTTCCGCTCCGACATGCGGAAGAACTCCAGCACCGCGAGCACCGCCGCCACGGCCACCAGGCCGCCCAGCACGAACCCGCCCGCGTACACGGCGCCGAGCGCGATGGGGATCCCCACCACCGCCACGGCCACCCGCTTCGCGGTCTCCGAAAGCACCACCGGCGTTGCCTCAGGTCGCGGCGACGCGCCCGAAGCGCCGCTCCCGGCGCTGGAAGTCGCGGATCGCCTGGAAGAGGTGCTCCCGGCCGAAGTCCGGCCAGAGCACGGGGGTGACGTGCAGCTCCGTGTAGGCGAGCTGCCAGAGCATGAAGTTGGAGATCCGGTGCTCCCCCGAGGTGCGGATCAGCAGGTCCGGGTCGGGGTCGCGGGCGGTGTACAGCTCGGAGGCGAAGAGCGCCTCGTCGATGTCCTCCGGGGCCAGCGTCCCCGCCCGCACCCGCTCGGCCAGGGTGCGCGCGGCGCGCACGATCTCGCCCCGGGCGCCGTAGCTCACCGCCAGGTTCAGGCGCAGCCGCGTGCCCCCGCGCGTGTGCTCCACGATCCCCTCCAGCGCGCGGCGGGTGCGCGGCCCCAGGCGCGACAGGTCGCCGATGACGCTCACCTCGACGCCCTTCTCCCGCAGCTCGCGCTGCTCCCTGCGGACGTACAGCTGCAGGAGCGACATCAGCGCGGACACCTCGCCCCGCGGGCGGTGCCAGTTCTCCTGCGAGAAGGCGAAGAGGGTGAGCACCTCCACCCCGGCGTCCGTGGCGCCCTCCACCGCCTCGCGCACGGCCGCCATCCCCGCCCGGTGCCCGAACTCGCGCGGGCGCCCGCGCTCGCGCGCCCAGCGCCCGTTGCCGTCCATGATGATGGCGACGTGGCGCGGGACGTGGCCGTGAAGGCGGATCTGCTGCAGGAGGTCGGAGGGCATGCGCGAAAGTTACGGTACCGGTGTGGTTTGTCAAAAAGCGCCGGCGCCTGGAACGAAAGCGGGGAGCCCCTCCACGCGGGAGCTCCCCTGTGCCGGCCGGTCCGCCCCGGTGGTCAGACCTCCATCACCTCGGCTTCCTTCTTCTTCAGCAGGTCGTCCACCTTGTGGACGTACTCGTCGGTGAGCTTCTGCACCTGGTCCTGCGCGCGCCGCGCCTCGTCCTCCGACATCTCGCCGTCCTTCTGGCGCTTCTTGATGTCGTCGTTGGCGTGCTGCCGCGCCTGGCGGACCGACACGCGCCCCTCCTCCGCGTACTTGTGGAGGAGCTTCGCGTACTCCCGCCGGCGCTCCTCGGTGAGCGGGGGGATGGGGATGCGGATCAGGTTGCCGTCGTTGGACGGGTTCAGCCCCAGGTCGGACTCGCGCAGCGCCCGCTCGACGGCCTTGATCAGCCCCTTGTCGTAGGGCTGGACGGTGAGCATCCGCGGCTCCGGCGCGGTCACCTGGCCGACCTGGTTGATCGGCATCATGGATCCGTACGCCTCCACGCGGACCGAGTCCAGGAGCGCGGGAGAGGCCTTCCCGGTCCGCACGCTCGCGAACTCGCGGCGCAGCGTCTCCAGGGCCTTCTCCATCCTTTCGCGTGCGTTGTTCAGGCTGGTTGGCATGAGGACTCCGTGTGCGGGGCCAGGGTCAGGGATGGACCAGCGTCCCGACGCGCTCGCCGCGGACCACCCGGGCGACGGCCCCGGGCGTCTGCAGGTTGAGCACCACGATCGGGATGCGGTTCTCCTTGCAGAGCGAGAGCGCGGCTGCGTCCATCACCGCCAGCTCGCGGGTGAGCGCGTCCATGAAGGAGATCTCTGGGAGGAACTCGGCGGCGGGGTCCTTCACCGGGTCCGCCGTGTAGACCCCCTCCACCTTGGTGGCCTTGATGATGACGTCGGCCTCCATCTCGATCCCGCGCAGCACCGCCGCGGTGTCGGTGGAAAAGTACGGGTTCCCCGTCCCCCCGGCGAAGATCACCACCCGCCCCTTCTCCAGGTGCCGGATGGCGCGGCGGCGGATGTACGGCTCCGCGAGCTGCTCCATGCGGATGGCCGTCAGCACGCGCGTCTCCACCTCCTTGCGCTCCAGGATGTCCTGGAGGGCAAGCGCGTTGATCACCGTCGCCAGCATCCCCATGTAGTCGGCGGAGACGCGGTCCATCCCCTGCTGGCTGGCCGTGGTGCCGCGGACGATGTTCCCGCCCCCGATCACCAGCCCCAGCGCGACGCCCATCTCGTGGAGCCGCTTGACCTCTTCGGTGATGGTGTCGACCACGCGCGGCGCGATCCCGTACCCCTGCTCTCCGGCGAGGGCCTCGCCGGAAATCTTGAGGAGGACGCGCGGGTACTTCAGCTGGGCTGCGCCGGGAGCCGCCTCCCCGGCCGCCATCACTCGCCGAGGGCGTAGCGCGTGAACCGGCGCACCTCGATCTTCTCGCCGGTCTTGGAGGCGACCTCCGTCACCAGCTGGCCCACGGTGATGTCCGGGTTCTTCACGAAGGGCTGCTCCAGGAGCGCCTGCTCGGCGTAGAACTTCTCCATCTTCCCGTCGACGATCTTGTCCCAGATGTTCTCCGGCTTCCCGGACTCGCGCATCTGCTCGCGGTACACGCCGCGCTCGCGCTCCACCAGGTCCGCCGGGAAGTCCTCGCGGCGGAGCGCCACCGGGCTCGCCGCGGCGACGTGCATGGCGATGTCGCGCACCAGCTGCTGGAAGGCGTCGTTGCGGGCGACGAAGTCCGTCTCGCAGCCCACCTCCACGAGCACGCCGATCTTGCCGCCCATGTGGATGTAGCTGCCGACCGCGCCCTCCTTGGCCTCGCGCTCCGCGCGCTTGGCGGCCTTGGCGGCGCCCCGGGCGCGGAGGATGTCGATGGCCGCCTCCTTGTCGCCCTTGGCCTCGGTGAGCGCGTTCTTGCACTCCATCATCCCGGCCCCGGTGCGGTCGCGGAGCTCCTTGACGTCCTTCGCGGAAATTTCCATTTGCCTGATCCGTCCTGAGTTGGTGTCGTGGCCGCCTTCCGGCGGGACGAATTTAAGCGGCCGGCGGTCGATGGAAAGGGCATCCCGCCGCCGGACCAAAAAAAATGGGGCCACGTGCGGTCGCCCGCGGTGGCCCCATCTCCGAACCGGCGCGCGGCGGGCTTACTCCTCGCCGGCCTCGCTGCCCTCCTCGCCCTCTCCCCCGCGCGCGTTGGCGATCGCCTCCGGCCGCGGCTTGCGCTTGCGGCGCGGGCGGCGGCCCTTGCCGTCGCGGTC
>DASYWD010000123.1 GCA_035936415.1 Longimicrobiaceae bacterium | reverse complement strand
CACCCGCACCCCGGCCGCCGGCACGGCCGGGGCGGCTCGCTCTGGGTTGGGGTCGCCCACGGGCTGGCGGGGACGGCGCCGCTGCTCGCCCTGCTCCCGGTGGCGCTCACCGCCTCCCCCTGGACGGCGGCCGGGTACCTCCTCTTCTTCGGCGTGGGGACCACCGCGGCGATGGGGATCTACGCCCTGGTGGCGGGGCTCCTCTTCAGCCAGGCCGGGCTCCGCTTCCCCTCCCTGGCCGGAGGCCTGCGCGCCGCCACCGCGCTGGGAAGCGTGGCGCTGGGAATCGCGTGGATGTACGGGGCCGCCGCGGGCGCGTGAAGGACGGGAACGCCGCTTGCGGCGGGAGATGGCGACTTCGGGGCGGCGGGCGCCTCCGGACGACCACACACGGGAGGATGCGCATGGCGGAAGACGCGGGCGTGACCATCAAGGTCAACAACAACGGCCCCTACTGGGTGGAGGGCCCCGTCCGGATCGTGGACGCGGACGGCAACGAGTACGACATCTCGGCGAAGAAGCGCGTCTCCCTCTGCCGCTGTGGGGCGTCCACCAAGAAGCCTTTCTGCGACGGGACGCACTCCCGCATGGGGTTCGAGGCGGCGGAGCGCGCGGTGCGCGAGGCGGAGGGCGGCGGCGCGGCCTGACACCCCGGCGCTTCGCCCGGTCCGCTCTCCGGGGCGGACCGGGCGCTTTCATGTACGGCATTCCCGGGCGGACCCCGTCCGCCCGACCCTTTTTCCAGGAGGCAGACCATGGCGAGCCGGCCGATCGAGCAGCGCGGGTACGCGAACCCCGATGCGCTGGTCTCCACCGAGTGGGTGGCCGAGCACCTCGACGACCCCCAGGTGCGCATCGTGGAGTCCGACGAGGACGTGCTCCTCTACGACACGGGACACGTTCCCGGCGCGGTGAAGGTGGACTGGCACGCGGACCTCAACGACCCGCTGATGCGCGACTACCTGGACCCGGAGTCGTTCGCGCAGCTGATGCGGGAGAAGGGGATCGCCCCCGACACCACCGTGATCTTCTACGGCGACAAGAACAACTGGTGGGCCACCTACGCGCTCTGGGTCTTCCGGCTCTTCGGGCACGACCGCGTGAAGGTGATGGACGGCGGGCGGAAGAAGTGGGAGGACGAGGGGCGCCCCATGACGACGGACGTGCCCCGCTACCCGCCCACCGACTACCCGGTGCCGGAGCGCGACGACGAGCGGATCCGCGCCTTCCGCGACGACGTGCTGGAGCACGTCCGGGAGAAGGGGCAGCTCGTGGACGTCCGCTCGCCGGAGGAGTTCAGCGGCGAGAAGCTGCACATGCCCGACTACCCGCAGGAGGGCGCCATGCGCGGCGGGCACATCCCCGGCGCGAAGAGCATGCCCTGGGCGCGCGCCGTGAACCCGGACACGGGGGAGTTCCGCTCCGCGGATGAGCTGCGGGCGCTGTACCAGGAGCAGCTCGGGCTGGACCCCGGGCGCGAGACCATCGCCTACTGCCGCATCGGCGAGCGCTCGTCGCACACCTGGTTCGCGCTCACCTACCTGCTCGGCTTCGACAACGTCCGCAACTACGACGGCTCCTGGACGGAGTGGGGCAACTCCGTGCGGCTGCCGATCGAGCGGTAGCCGGAGCTGCCGCGCACGCGGGCGCCTGTGCTGCTAAGTGATTTCCCTACAGTCGGATGTCGCTGAGCTGCCTGCTTGCGGTCGGTGGTCTGGTTCGTGCAAACGGATGCGGACGCTGCGGGGAGTGGCGATGGCGGCCCTGTGCGCCACTTACACTTTCTGAGGATGTGCGAGATGAAGAAGAACCTGGCGATGGCCCTCCTGGTCCCGCTGCTGTGGGCGTGCGATTCGACCGGCCCCGACGACGGGCGTCGGGTGGCGGTGCGCTTCGACGCGATCACCTCCACGGGCTCGTCCGCCTCCCAGAGTTCCGGCTCCGGGGCGTCGTTCGACCACGTTCCGGCCAGGGGCCCGATCACGCTCACCGGCACGAACGGAACGCTCGTGATCCAGGACATCCGACTGATCGTCTCCGAGATCGAACTGGAGCGCGCCGAGGGATCGTGCCTGACGGGGAACGATGACTGTGAGGAGTTCGAGGGCGGTCCCTTCCTGGTGAACCTGCTGGACGGCACGGCGGCCGAGGTGGTCAGCGCGGTGATTCCGGCGGGTACCTACACGGAGTTCGAGTTCGAGGTCGAAGACCTGGACGCGGATGACGACGACGAGGCCTCCGAGCGGCAGAGGGTCGAGGCCATCCTGGCGCAGATGCGCCAGGCGTACCCCGGCTTCCCGAGCAGGGCGAGCATGGTCGTGCACGGCACTTTCACCCCGACCGGCGGGAACGCGCAGCGATTCACGGTCTACTTCGACGCGGAGATCGAGGTCGAGCACGAGTTCGCTACTCCGTTCCGGGTGCCGGAGGATGGGGCCATCACGGTCAACCTCCACCCGGCCACCTGGTTCAGGTCGGGTACGCAGGTGCTGAACCTGGCCGCGCTCAACGGGAAGACGGTGGAGTTCGAGGCCGAGTTCAAGAGCGGGATCAGCGTCGAAAAGGACTGATCTCCGCTCGACCGCGTCTCGTGGACGGGCCGGGTACCCCTGCGGGCACCCGGCCCGCTTCGGCTCCGCCCCTCGCTCGTTCCATACCCGTTGCGCGGCGCCGGTGCGGACGCCATCCTCTTCCGTGCAGCCACTGTGGACCCCGCACCCAGAGGACACCATGCGCCCCTCGCCGCTCCGCCTGCTCACCGGCCTCGCCGTTCCCCTCCTGGCCGCGCACCCCGCCCCGGCCGCCGCGCAGACGCCGCCCGACTCCGGGGCGTACGTCATCCGCCTCGGCAGCGACACCGTGGCGGTGGAGGAGTTCACCCGAACGGGCGACCGCATCCGGGGGCGGCAGGTGGTGCGCACCCCGCGCACGCAGCTCCGCGAGTACGCCGGCACCCTGGGGCCGGACGGCACCCTCTCCAGCTTCGAGATCGCCTTCCGCAACCCCGGCCAGGAGCAGCCGTTCATGCGCGGGGTCGCGGAGCTGGGCGGCGACAGCGCGACCGTGCGGGTGACGCGCGGGGACAGCACGCAGACCTTCCGCATGGCGGCCTCAGCGGGCGCCATCCCCTTCCTGGGCTACTCCGTGGCGCTCTACGAGCTGCCGCTGGCGCGGGCGGCCGCCACCCGGGCGGACAGCCTGGCCGTGGCGATGGTCCCCATCGGCGGGCCGAACCCGCTCGCGCTCACGGTGCGGCGGACCGGTGAGGGCGAGTACGCCGTGTCCAACATCGCCGGGGTGAACCGGGCGCGGACCGACGCGCGCGGGCGCCTGCTCGCCTGGGACGGGAGCGGGAGCACGCTCAAGATCGTGGCCGAGCGCGTCCCCGGAGTGGCGCTGGACTCGCTGACCGCCGCGTTCGCCGCGCGGGAGCAGGCCGGGCGCGGCTTCGGGCAGGCGTCGCCGCGCGACTCCGTCACGGCGCGCGTGGGCGATGCCACCGTCGCCGTGAGCTACAGCCGCCCCTCCATGCGCGGGCGGCGGGTCTTCGGTGGGATGGTCCCGTGGGGCGAGGTGTGGCGCACCGGCGCGAACCAGGCCACCCACCTCCGCACCGACCGGGACCTCACCATCGGCGGGGCCCGCGTGCCGGCGGGGAGCTACACGCTCTGGACGATCCCCGGGGAGCGGGAGTGGACGCTGGTGATCAACCGGCAGACCGGGCAGTGGGGGACCGAGTACGACCCGGCGCAGGACCTGGTGCGCGTCCCCATGCAGACCGAGCGCGTGGCCGCGCCGGTGGAGCAGTTCACCATCGCGGTGGAGCCGCGAGGCGGGCAGAGCGTGCTGGCGCTCACCTGGGAGAACACCCGCGCCTGGGTGCCGGTCGCCCCCGCCCGGTAGAGGGCGGACGACCCACCCCGCCGCCCCGATGCCGATCCGACGTCCGCCGCCGCGGCGCACGCCCGCCGGGGCGGACCGGGGCGCGCACGCGCCCTGGATGGTGCTGGCGGTCTCGCTCCTCCTCACCGTGGCGGCCACGCTCGCGCTGGACGCCGCCACGCGCGACCGCGAGCGGATGCGCTTCGAGAACGCGGTGGAGGCTGCGGTCGACCGCATCGACGGGCGCCTGGAGGTCTACCTCACCACGCTGCGCGGCGGGGCCGCCCTGTTCGCGGCGTCGGACTCGGTCACCCCCGAGGAGTTCCGGGCCTACGCCGAGCGGCTGGAGGTGCAGCGCCGCTTCCCGGGGGTGCAGGGGATCGGGTGGACCCGCCGGCTCGCCGTGGGGCTCCCCGGCCCCGTGGACGAGAGGCACGCCATCGTCTACCTGGAGCCTCTGGACCGACGCAACCGCGCGGCGCTCGGCTTCGACATGTACTCCGAGCCGGTCCGCCGGGAGGCCATGGCCCGCGCCCGCGACACCGGGGAGCCGGCGCTTTCGGGGAAGGTGACGCTGCGGCAGGAGATCTACGGCCGGCGCCAGGCCGGCTTCCTCCTCTACCTCCCCGTGTACCGCGGCGACCGCGTTCCCGCCACCGTGGAGGCGCGGCGGGACTCGCTCCTTGGGTTCGTCTACAGCCCCTTCCGCGCGGACGACCTGTTCGCCGGGATCTTCGGCTCGGAGGCGGCGCCGCGCGTCCGCTTCCGGGTGTACGACAGCACCGGGACCCGGCCCGAGGCGCTGCTGCACGCCTCCCCTCGCCCCCCGGGGCACGAGCCCGCCTTCACCGCCACCCGCACCCTCCAGGTCGCCGGGCACCCCTGGACGGTGGCCGTCGCCTCGCAGCCGGCCTTCGAGGCGGGGTCCACCCGCGCCGTGGTGCCCGCCCTTGCGCTCGGCGGGGTCCTGGTGAGCGGCCTCCTCTTCGCGCTCACGCGGGCGCAGGCGCACCGCCGCATCGCCGCGGAAGAGGCCAACCGCGCCAAGAGCGAGTTCCTGGCCACCATGAGCCACGAGCTGCGCACCCCGCTGAACGCCGTGCTCGGCCACCTGCAGCTGCTGGAAATGGAGATCCACGGCCCCCTGGTGGATCCCCAGCGGGAGGCGCTGGGGCGGATCGGCGCCGCGTCGCGCCACCTGCGCGGGCTCATCGAGGAGGTCCTCTCCTTCGCGAAGCTGGAGGCGGGGCGCATCGAGGTCCGGATCGCCCCGGCGGACCTGTGCGCGCTGGCCAGCGAGGTGGCGGCGGTGATCGAGCCGCTGGCGGCGGAGAAGGCGCTGGCCTTCCGCATCGAGGCGTGCGAGGGCGCGGACGCGGTGCCCACCGACGCCGACAAGGTCCGGCAGATCGTCATCAACCTGGCCGGGAACGCGGTCAAGTTCACGGAGCGCGGGGAGGTGCGGATCCAGGTGGAGGTGCGAGGCGGCGAGGTGGCGATCGCCGTGGCCGACACCGGCCCCGGGATCTCGTCGCGGGACCAGGCGCGGCTGTTCCGCCCGTTCGAGCAGCTGCAGAGCGGGTTCTCGCGCTCGCACGAGGGCACGGGGCTGGGGCTCTACCTCTCGGGGCGGTACGCGGCGCTGATCGGCGGGAGGATCGAGGTGGAGAGCCAGCCGGGGCGGGGGAGCGTGTTCACGCTGGTGCTCCCCGTAGAGGGGCCGGAGCTCTCGGAGGACGGGAGGGGTGCGGCGGAGGAGCCGGTGGGAGATGCCGACGCGGAGCCGGAGCGCTCGGCGCAGGCGGGCTCCTCGTGAGCGGCGGAGCCGTTTCCCCGCGCAAGTAAACAGAACGGCGGAACGGCGCGTGAGCGCCGTTCCGCCGTTCGCGTCCCGGGCTGACCGGGGCTAGAAGTACGGGTTCTCGCCCGCGGAGTGGTCGGTCACGTCCTGGATCTCGCCGATCTCCGGGATCTCCTCCCGCAGCGTCCGCTCGATCCCCATGCGCAGCGTGGCCGCGGAGGCGGCGCACCCCTGGCACCCGCCGCTCATGCGGATGAAGACGGTGTTCTCTTCCACGTCCACCAGCTCCACCGCGCCGCCGTGCGCGGCGATGCGGGGGTTCACCAGCTCGTCGAACACCGCCTGGACCCGCTCCGCGAGGGGGCCGGTAGCGGCGGAGCCGCCCTCCGGGCGCGGGGCCGGGCGCGCGGGCTCCGGGGTGCGCACGTCGAAGCCGCTGGCGCCGTTGGCCTCCACCCAGTCTACGGTGGCGCCGCTGAGCAGGTTGGAGGTGTCCAGGTTCAGCAGGACCCGGATCCCCTCCACGTTGATGGCGATCTCGGTGCGCTCCTTGTCGTCCCGCTCCACCAGCGAGATCTGGTAGGGGCGCTGCAGGGGGCTGCGCCGCTCCGCCTCCGGCGCCAGGCCGATGCGGAGCGCGGGCTCCCGCACGACCTCCGCGTCCACCAGCGACTGTATCTTCTCGCGCGCGGTCTCGGTGATCTGGATCATCTGGGTGCCGCCTTTTCTCCTCGGTGGGTCTTCCGGTCCAGTACCCCCCGGTGCGGGAGGGGTTCGGGCCGGGGACGCCCCAAAGGTGTCGCGGGGCGGCGGGGAGCGCAACGGCGGAGCGGGGAGGGGTGGAAACGAGCGCGCCGCCCTCCGGGTGGAGGGCGG